>JAQIBQ010000277.1 GCA_027859005.1 Prolixibacteraceae bacterium
ATTGATACTTCATGCTTTGCTTGTCATAATTTGGATTCGAAAAATTAAAAGGGGAAAAAAAAATTAACCTTTGATACTTTTTTCATATTACCTACAGCACAATTGGTAAGCAAATTAGCAGAAATTGCAGAAGTTGTTGAAGAAAACAACATGCCTCCTGCAAAGTTTTTAGAATACAATCCTGATGCTGCACTAAGCGAAGAGCAAAAGCAATTGTTAATTAATTGGGCCAATACAAGTGCCGAATCTTTAATGGAATAAATACTGCATTTATGTCGAAAAAGAAAATTACAGGAATTGTATTGCTTACAGCTCTTGCGATCATACAGTTTATCCCATCGGAAAAACCGAAGGTAGATGATTCAAATCCCAGCGACTTGTTTGCAACGACTAACGTTTCGGGTTCCGTTCGTCAATCAATCCAAAATGCTTGTTACGACTGCCATTCGAACGAATCGGTATATCCTTGGTATTCAAATATAGCTCCAATAAAATGGTTGGTATACCACGACATTCGCGTTGGACGCGAAGAACTCAATTTCTCTGAATGGAACGAGTTAAGTAAGCTAAAGAAAGTTAAGTTTTTAGGGAAAATTACCGAAGAAATTGAAAATGGTGAGATGCCAATGGAAATTTATATCCCATTACATCCTGATGCAAAATTATCAGTAACTCAAAAACAAGAACTCGCAGAATGGACTAAAAATTATGCTGAGAGCTTATTTCTGAAACAGTAGTTATGAATGCATGCCCCCAACTACCTTCGTATTGATAAATAATACCAAATGCATTTCAAAATGGTTTGTGAGAATTTATTCTATTTTTTGTTTAGATAATGAATAAAATACTTGCATAGCATAAGCTACGGAATTATTTTATAAAGAAATACAAACGGGAAAGAGACAAATCGAAGATCGGCTTTTGCCAATTAGATAGATCATTTTGATGTGATTTTGGTATAAGGCATTGTTAATCCTTTCCAAGCTTTTAAAAACAATTCTTCTTGAAAGTGCTTTACAGCGAACGAGTAGATAACAGCGAACATACTTAAACGTATTGATTCACTGTAAGAACAAACGAAATCTGAAATTGATTAGTATTTATTCTTCTAACAATTCAGGATGTTTAAATATGTGCTTCATGTATCGGTACATTTTGCCTGCATGCGATGCATCAGCCGTTCGGTGATCTAATACAACTGTCATTTGCATCATTCTCCGAATTACCACTTCATCATTAATTACAACAGGTTTTTTCTTAATCCCCCCCATAACTAGTACAAAAGATAAATTCGAACTTGGTAGTAATGCAGGGAAACCAGAATCGAGTCCAATACTTCCAATGTTTGTAATTAAAAAAGAACCAAAACTATTTGCACTCAAACCGATGCCAGGCATTGAGATTCCCCAGCTTATTGTTATTGTTCTGTATAATCGATATACCCAACTCCTGAATGGCCAAGGTAAACTAGCTAGTACATTTTTCGATTGCATGGTATCATTTTCACTTCCATTTCGTGATTTTGCTATTTCTTTGCGTAAAAAATCAGCCAATTCTTGTAAATTCATTTTATCGGTCTCGGGAACAATAACCGAACTCATTTCAGAATTTGCTTTTAATACACTGATACCAGCCTCAATAGTATCACGACCAACAATTTTCCCTCTACGTACAAAAGTATTTAATTCAGGTGCTTCATGTTTTATTCCACGAGCAACTGCCAAAGTAAAAATATGGGTTAGTGTTATTTTTAATCCACTTTTTCTTTTCTCACTAACATACTTCTCCAAATCTGTAACATCAACTTCAGTAGATCCAAAAACCTTTGAATCGGTAGGTTTTTTATAAATTGTTGCGGCGACTTTTCTCCACTCACTATTCAACTCGTAATTCACATCCATGCCCTAAAAATAATCTTTTACAAAGATTGTAAAAATGATTTGCGCATAAAATATCTAATTATTTAAATATTTTATGTTGCCCTGAATTGTTTATCGATAGAAAGTCGATATTATCATATAACAAACAGCATTCGACGTGAAAACAGAAAAGGCCGAAAAGTAATCCGACCTTTTTGTTTCTTCGTGTGTAATAAATTATTTACTGGCTTGATCTTGCAAATGGTTAATGTAATTTACCAACTGCCAAGTATCGTCAACAGAAAGTTGAGGACCATGAGCTCCCATTACACCAAATCCAATCCGAACATTGTGAAAAAGTTGGCCATCGGTTTTAGCCATAGCTCTTTCTGCCAAATAATTGGCAGGAGGAAATGGATATTTCTTACTTGTATATAGGAAACCTTGACCATTTCCTTTATCACCATGGCAAATAATACAATATTGTTCGTATACCTTTTTTGCGTGTTCTATATCGAATTGATCAGCCAAGGGATTCTCAATACTTGAAGCTTTTATTTCGTCTTCGGGTGTTTTTTCAAAACCAAAAGCATGTTCATGAATTGCAACTGTTCCTTCAACTGGACCAACCATGGTTTTGCCATCGGAATAATTTGGGTTTGCGCTATAGGTTTCGTATGCCCGCGATGCTTCCATGTCGTTAAAATAGCTATAGCCTGGTTCATTCCTGTTATCGTCACAAGAACTAAATAACACCACAATTACTGCAGCTATAACAACCCAATGCTTGTAGTTAAATATTTTCATAGTCAAAACTTTCTTTGAAATAAGGATGATTTTCAGGTGTTGCTTTTGCTTTTCCAAACGAAATAAAGAAGATCCAAAGGAATGCTGCAAAATAAAAGAAAGGTAATCCAATTTCTAATACACCAATTTTGGCTTCTTCGTGACCAACAACACCAGGCATAATGGCCAAATAAATATCTAACCAATGGCCTGCAATTAAAACACAAGCAATAACAGCTAAGTATAAAGGTTGACGTTTTGCGCCACGTGTCATCAGGGCTAAAAAGGGAACTAAGAAGTTGATAAGTACATTCAAATAGAATAATTCATTGAAATTCTCAGTACGTTCAACAAAATAATGAGTCTCTTCAGGAATATTACTGTACCAAATCAGTAAGTATTGGCTAATCCACAAATAAGCCCAGAATATACTAAACCCGAAAAGGTATTTTCCTAAATCGTGTAAATGTTCGTCTCTAATATGAGGTAAAATATTGTATTTCTTAAAGGCAATCGTAATTAATATAATTACAGCTAAAGCCAATACGAACATACTTGAGAAAGTGTACCAACCGTACAACGTACTGAACCAATGTGCATCTATTGACATCAGCCAATCCCACGCCGACATTGAACTTGTTACTGCAAAAAATACCATAAACCAACCTGCTGTTGATCGAATTCGTTTTAAAAAATTCTCCGTTGGTTCCAGGTCATTTTTTATCGATATTTTTCTAAGTCGATTGGCAAAAAACCACCAACCGGCAAAATAAACTGCAAATCGAATAAGCCAGAAAGGAATATTCAAATAAGCTGTTTTCGACTGTAGTATTTCGTCGAGATGATCAGTATGTGTCCATTCAAATAAATCTTTCATTCCGGGCAACGCCATTAGCAATAAAATTGCTGCAAAAGGAATGGTTTGCCCCATTGCCTCCAATACTCGCTGGAAGCTGGTTTGCCATCCCGATTCTCCCAGAGTATTAACGGCCCAAAAGAACAAAGAGCCTAAACCAATAAAAAGAAAAATCAAAGAGTTGAGCCAAACATTAGCCCAGATTCTTGCAGAGGGTGCTTTGTCTACAAATATGCCCCAAACTAACGCAAGCAAGCCTACAACAGCAGCTATATATAATATATTTTTAAGCTTTTGGCTAAATTTAAAAGGAACTGCTTCGGGTATAACTTTCTTTTCAATCATTGTTCTCCTTTTAAAAGTTTAACATCAAGTGCGCCGGTGGCAGCAAGTGCTGCACTTAATTCCTCATTATTCATTTTATTTTTCTCTTCTGAGAGTATAATCTGAAAATGATCGTCGGTTACTTTCTCATCTAAAATATCGGGAATCTGACCTGGTCCTAATTTAGATCTCACCAAAAATGAAATTCCCATTGTATAAGCTGCAAACAAAACAGTTAACTCAAAAGCAACTGGGATAAAAGAAGGAATTGACATGTAAGGTTTTCCACCAAAATTAAGAGGCCAACCTTTGGTAAATACCCAAATCTGAAATCCCATTCCAATGGTTAAACCAACAATTCCTGCTAAAAATGCCACTTTGGGCAAATGAGAGCGGCGAAGTTTTAATACGCTATCCAATCCGTGAACAGGAAATGGAGTACGTACATCTTCAATGGAAATTCCTTTCTCCTGAAGCTCTTTAATTCCGTGAAGCAAGTCAAGCTCATCGGTAAAATATCCGTATACTATTGCTCCCATATCTAATGTTTTTCAGGTTGATCGTTTCGTACTGATTTTCCTATAAATTTCTTTGCTGAAGACCGAGCAATTGATTTTACTTCGGCAATTGCAATTACAGGGAAAACACGTATGAACAAGAAGAATAAAGTAAAGAACAATCCAAATGTTCCTAAGAAGATCGCAACTTCGACCCAGGTTGGTTTGTACATTGTCCAGCTCGATGGCAAGTAATCTCTACTTAACGAGGTTACTACAATTACAAAACGTTCGAACCACATTCCAATATTTATAAAGATGGAAAGCACAAAAGTGAATCCAACACTTCTTCTCAATTTTTTAATCCATAACAACTGTGGTGATATCACATTACAGGTCATCATAATCCAATAAGCCCATGCATAAGGCCCCAATGCTCTATTCACAAACGCGTAACGTTCATATTCTACTCCACTGTACCATGCCATAAACAACTCAGTAATATAGGCAATACCAACCACTGAACCGGTTGCAATAATTACCTTATTCATGGATTCGATATGGCCTACCGTAATGTATTTCTCAAGATTTAATGCTTTTCGAGTAACAATCATTAGTGTTAATACCATAGCAAAACCAGAGAAAACAGCTCCCGACACAAAGTAGGGAGGGAATATCGTAGTATGCCATCCGGGTATAACCGATGTTGCAAAGTCAAAACTCACAATGGTGTGAACCGAAAGCACCAAAGGTGCTGCCAAACCAGCGAGAATCAAACTCATTGATTCGTGACGGTGCCAGTGACGAGCAGAACCTTTCCATCCAAAACTCAAAAAATTGTATGCTTTCTTTTTCCAGACTGTTTTCATCCGATCACGAATAGTTCCCAAATCGGGAAGTAAGCCCATGTACCAAAAGAGTAATGAAACCAATAAGTAAGTTGAAATGGCAAATACATCCCATAGCAATGGCGAATTAAAATTCACCCACAATTCTCGAGTATTTGGATAAGGAAAAATAAAGAATCCCAATGGCAAACGGCCCATGTGAATTAATGGAAATAATCCAGCACACATTACTGCAATAATCGTCATTGCTTCAGCTGCACGGTTAATACTGGTCCGCCATTTTTGACGAAATAAAAGTAGGATGGCTGAAATAAACGTACCGGCATGGCCGATACCTACCCACCAAACAAAGTTGGTGATACTCCATCCCCACCCGATGGTGCGGTTAACACCCCAGGTTCCTATTCCAAACCAAATGGAATAAGCAATCATGGCAAATCCAAACAACATCACGGTGGATGATATTCCAATTCCCAAGTACCAAAATTTGCCTGGTTTCGAATGTATTGGGGCGATAACATCATCAGTGATGTCTTTGTAGCTTTTTTCGCCGTTTATTAATGGTTCTCTGACCGGTGATACATACATAATCTATCGGTTAGTTTTTTAGCTTATATTTCTAATTTTTGTCAAATATCCAACACTAGGCAGGGTATGTATTTCCTCTAACAAGTGATAGTTACGAGGGTCTTTCATCATCTGGGCTACTTCACTTTCAGGGTTATTTACATCGCCAAATACAATGGCATTTAAACTACAAGCCTGTTGACAAGCCGATTGCAATTCACCATCATACAATTGACGTCCTTCTAATTTGGCATTCAATTTTTTCTCTTGAATACGTTGTACACAAAAAGAGCATTTTTCAATAACTCCCTTTGCTCGTACAGTAACATCGGGATTATGACGCATACGACTCAAGTCTACGGTTAAATTAGCAGGGTCGTAACGGTTATTCGGAATTGAATCGGCACCGGTATAATCCAGCCAGTTGAAACGACGTACTTTATAAGGACAGTTATTGTTGCAATAACGTGTTCCAATACAGCGGTTGTAAGCCATTTGGTTTAAACCTTCGCTTGAATGGTTGGTTGCGGCAACAGGACAAACATTCTCACAAGGAGCATTATCGCAATGCTGACACATTACAGGTTGACGTACAACTTCAGGATTATCTTCTTCTCCACTATAGTAGCGGTCAATTCTAATCCAAGCCATTTCATGTACAGCAAGAACTTCTTTTTTACCTACTACAGGAATATTATTTTCGGTGTTACAAGCTAACACACAAGCACTACAACCAGTACACTTACTAAGGTCGATAGCCATAGCCCATTTGTGCCCTTTGTATTCGTGCCCTGGATACAATGATGTTGCATGGTGTTCAGCCACCTCGTGCATTTCATTACCTGCATGGTGATCGTGCTTCCACTCTTTCAGTGTAGCCTCACGTGCCAACGGACGCCCTTCTTGTGATTGATGACCTTGAACTAAGGGTAATTTTTCAAACTCACCTGTTTTTTCAATACTTACACCAACAACTGAATTTAATCGAAATCCATTTTGAATTAATGAAAGAGGATAAGCATTAACACCTGTAACTAATTCCTTTGGAATTCCAATTGTACGACCATACCCAACAGCCACCGAAACGGTATGATCTGCTTGACCTGGTTGTACAAAAGCAGGTATTGTTAATGCACCAACTTTTATTACATCACCATTTTTAATACCCATTTGCCGGGCAATCGATGGTGCAATCGATGCATAATTGTCCCATGCAATTCTTGTGACAGGATCGGGACATTCTTGCAACCATGGGTTTAATGCACCGTGACCTGTTCCAATATTTATATTTTCTACCAATTCAATAACGAAACCATCAACAACTTTTTCTTTAGAAACTGTAACTAAGGCTTTCTTAACCTCATCGAAGTTATAAGTTAGTAGGGTAGATTTCACATCGTAAACAAACTCGCCAGATCGAACTACATTCACCCAAAAACGATCTTTATCTAATGTTGTTGTTTGTAATAGGTAATAATTGGCTAGCCAATTATTCTTGATGTATTCACGCCAAACAGTATCGTTCCCTAACCACGAAAGTAAAGTCTCTTGAGCCTGGCGAACATCAAATAATTTATGCAAGGTAGGTTGAAGAACAGAAACAACACCTTTTTTATATTCGGCATCGTCCCAGCTTTCCATAAAACTTGGAGAAGGAAGAACATAATCGCACAAGTCTGATGTTTCGTCGGGTAGAGAACTTAATGTAACCGATAACTTTGCCTTTTCGATGGCAGCTTTAACTTTATCTGCACTTGGATGATTGTATACTGGATTTACATCCCACAAAACAATGGCTCCAATATTTTCTTTCAATATGGTATCGATCGATTTTTCAGTTCCCTGAAAATGATTGTAATTATTGTTCCAAGTAATGGTGGTACCATTACTTTTTAGCATTTGATTTATACCATTAACAATAACTTGGTATTCAGGATTATTATCACCGCAAACAACCAATGCTTTTCCTTTATTCTCAACCAAATCGCTTAATAAACCACTTAGATTTTCGGCCAACTCTGCGGTTGGTGGTTTCGATTCAATAAACGGCAAACCATTCTTTGCAGCTAAATGGTTGTAAATATAAGTTACTACTCTTCCGTATTCATTCTTATCGGCACGAATCCTAATATCGGCATTTGAACCTGTTAAAGACATTCCTGCCTCAACCTGATAATGACGATTCAAATCGTGCGTGCCTTTACGAAGGTCGCGACGTTTGGCATACTGTGCTGAAAATTCAACAGGCGACAACCATGTTCCTAAGAAATCACATCCAATCGAAACAATACATTCAGCCTTATCGAAATGATATTCGGGTAAAACGGCATTACCATAAACACGACGATTTGCTTCGCGGTATCCGTCCATTGCAATGGCATCGTATACTTGCCATTCTGCATTAAATTCAGTACAAAACTCGGCAATTAATTTTTGAGTAGATGGACTTATAATTGTTGGAGTAACTAAGATTATGTTATCTCCTTGGTTCGCCAACTCACGCAATTGAGTTACAATTTCTTGATCGGCTGTTGCCCAATCAATTTTCTCTCCTGACTTTGTAGGATGATTGAATCGGTTTACATTGTAAACATCTAATACCGATGCTTGAACTTTACCGCTTGTTCCGCTAGGATTTATCACCGATTTTGGATTTGGTTCCAGTTTAATCGGTCGGTTGTCGCGAACTTTAACTAAAACGCTACTAAATTCATTTTGATTAAAATACGACGATGCGTAATAAGCAGCTTTACCTGGTGAAATTTCTTCAGGTTTTATAAAGTAGGGAATTGCTTTTTCAACCGGCCGCTTACAAGATGCAATTAATTCAGCCGAAGCAGTACCAAGCCCTAGTAATTTTAAGAAATTTCTTCGTGATGAAGCATCAACAGGAACATCGAGTGTTTCTTTGGTTCTTGCATCTTCAACTGGCTCAAATTCATCAAGAATATGCCAATATTTATTTTCTTCACTCATCAAGTATTGTTTTGAACGGTGGTCTTATTTTTTCTAAATTAATAGTGACATTTTGAGCACTCATTAGCACCAATATCACTGGCCATAATTGAATCGCGTGTTCCTTCACTTAATTCTTTATGGAATTCGTCGAACATTTGGTAATACTCATTGTCTTCGAAATCGACTTTTGTTTCGCGATGACAGTTTAAACACCATCCCATTGAAAGATCATTTTCTTGTTTAAGAATGTGCATTTCTTCAACAGCTCCGTGACATTGAGCACAGTCAAGTTTACCTGCACCAACGTGTTGTGCATGGGCAAAGAATACATGATCGGGCAACTGATGAATTCGAACCCACTCAATTGAACGTCCTTCTTCATATGCCTCAACTAATTTTTTAATTTCAAATTTTCCAGAACGTGCACCTTCTCGAACTACAATATGGCAATTCATGCAAAGGCTGGTTGACGGAATATTTGCTGATTTTGATTCATCGGCCGTATGATGACAATACATACAATCAATTTTGTTATCGCCAGCATGAACCTTATGTGAGAACTTAATGGGTTGATCGGGCTGATAAGTATCACTCCTACCCAATTTCACGGCAGCTTCGTAAGCCATGTTCAACTGATAGCCTAACGCAAGCAAAATAATCAGAATCGGAATTGCTTTAAATTTCACTTTGTGGAAGAAGATTAGATCGAGCAAAGCCCATGTCATAACTCCACCAATTAGTAGAAATAGCAACAATTTCAGAAATGAAGGTTTGTCTTTGGGGAGTCCATTTTCGGCCAAGTTATCCATATATGCTTTCACATATTGGATTTGATCTTGGGGTACATCGATGTTTGCATGAGCTACCGACATTACTTTTCCGAAAGGAGAAAGTAACACTTCTTCCAAATCTTCTGATGATTTGTTTAAGTAGAGCTCAGCAATTTCGATGGAAGCTGGATTCCAATTTATTGTATCAGCAGGCTTGTAGTAGTGACAAGAAACACAGGATGGATTCGGACTAGCTTTTGGAAGCAAACCTTTATAATACCTTTCACCTTGCTTTACATCACTTCTAGAATGTTTACCTGAATGAGAATCGGAACTTTTTGCTGTTCCTGCTATGCACGAGAATAAAAAAAGTGCCAAAAAAGAGAGGTTTAGTAAACTTTGCACTTTGAATAGCTGATGACTCATGTTAATTAGTTGTTTTTTATTTTTTATTCAATTTTTCTTAGAAAAAACCAGTGTTAGCATGCTATTTCAGCACCAAAAACTCAACCTACAACGGCAACAGCTAACACTAAAAAATACTTCTGAATACCAATAGTTATGCTGCACTGTAATTTATAATATATATTCCGATGAAACAACAGTAAAAGTGTTATCACCAAAACAACACAAAGACGATTGAAATGTTGAAAAAAATTTATACACTTTTTTACTTTTTTCTTAAGCTTTTCATTTCAAATAATTAATAAGTACAAAAAGTTAATGTTTAGAATAAAAATGAGGTAAAGCAGTAGCTTGGTTCTTAATATTATTAGAACTCTTTAAAATGTAAATGAAGTTTTTATAAAAAAAAACCGCTCCCTTTAACAGGAACGGTTCTCTATCTTAAAAAATAGTAATTGCTATTTTCGTTTTGCATTGACTCTTTCTAATGCCTCTTTAATTTCTTCCGAAACAGCTAAGCGTCCACTTATTACTGTTGTAGTAGTTACAACTCCTTTTAAGCATAACTTATCGTCGGCTTTGCGGTAAATATCTTGGTAAAACATGTATCTAATCCCCTGATGTTCAACCCTAAGTTTCGATGTAAACTCATCGCCACTTACCAAAGGAGTTTTATATGCCAAGTCGATTCGGGCAACAACCGCAACAATTCCCTTTTTGAATAAATCGGCAAAATCCAATCCTATTGATAGCATAAATTCATGTCGGGTGTGTTCCAAATAATTCTGGTAAACCGAGTTATTTACAACACCTTGTAAATCGCATTCGTAGTCGCGTACTTTAAAGTCAAGTTCGAAATCGTAGGATAAAGCCATGGAATATCAGGTTTTGTTAAGCAAATAATGAAACCCGTCGCAGCAAGCTGACGAGATATCTCAACGGAATCTGTATTTTTTAATGCGCATCAAGATGCTGGGAATCGAGCTTGCTGGATCAGCGGAACTAATAAAACCCATGAGATTTAATGAGCTTACTTTTCGTATAAAGATATTATTTTATCGATTTTCCGTTGTAAATCGGGTAAACTTATGTTTCTCACTTCGCGTAAATAATCGCGTCCTTCTACAAAAAGAATAACAGCTGGTATAGCAAACATACTAAAGCGCCCCACTAACATCGGAGCCTTTTCTGTTGGAATTTCAAAAAGTTGTATAGATGGAAATTCGGTACTAATCAACTGCTCAATTTTTGGTTTTAGCGAGTTACATACGCCACAATTCTCACCAGAGAAATAAACCATAACCAACGGATTATTCTCTAGAACATTATCGAGCTGTGCGGAATCAAACACTAATTTCATACATTATATATTTTGTCTACCGGAACAAAGACACTAAAAATAATACACAGTGTAAGTACCTTTTATCACGCAGAAAGCTCTACCAGCTTAGTAATAGATTTCCAATTTCGAGTAGTTGCTTTAACTTTCAATTGAGTTTCAAAAAATGTATTCGATAGTTTACTTTTTCCGTACCCATTTGGACAATGTAGATAAATAGTACTTCCATCGCGAATAAATTCATCGTCGGAGGTAGGATCAACTTCAATTTCCTTCATTAATTCCTCATCGGGTTCTTTTTCCAAAAAAGTAACGTGAAGTTTAGTAATATCAGTAACCCCTTTTTTTAAAAATGGATTTCGTGCAAAAATCTTTTTCAATCCAAGAACAGTAACTACCTGAACAGGAACATCATAATTAAAATCAAGAAAAATAGCCGACTCAATTATTTTTATCAATTCATCTGGAGAAGTTTTATCTGCCATGAATATTACATTACCACTTTGAACATAAGTAGTTACATTTTCGAATCCACAACGTAGGTAGGATTCTTTCAAATCGGCCATTTGAATTTTTCTCTGACCAGCAACATTAATTCCTCTTAACAACGAGATGTAAGTTATCATACTTCTAATTTTTCTTTTACTTTAAAATAACGAATGCCCGACAATGCTGTTATAATAACAAACACAGCCGCTGTGTACCAAATCCACATCGGCAAAGAATTGGCTTCGCCTACACCTGCATAAGAATGTAAGCCTACTAAAAAATAATTTACTCCAAAGAAAGTCATAAGTATTGAAGTAAACGACCAAAATGCTGCAAGATTCACCCAATATTGATCTTTCATTGCAGGAATAAAGCGCATGTGTGCCACAAATGCATATATGAAAATACTAATAAGCGCCCAAGTTTCTTTTGCATCCCACCCCCAATAGCGTCCCCATGATTCGTTGGCCCAAATTGCACCTAAAATGGTGCCAATGGTTAACATATAAAGTGCTATGGTTAGCATAACTTGGATAAGAGCATCGAGCTGAGCAGATTTGGCAACAATCCGCTTGAATTTTAATGGAGTTAAAAATAAGAACAACATTAAATTAACCAAGGCCATCATCATTACCAATGCAAACAAGGCATACGATGAAGTAATTACTGCCACATGGATACTTAACCAGTAAGATTTTAAAACTGGAACTAAATTTCCAATTTCGGGATTTCCATTGTTCATACTGGCTACAAATAAGAACGTGTAACCCAGAATTAACGAAAGCGCCAAAGTAACTGGCTGACGACGACTAATTATAAGTCCAGCCAACAAAACTATACCCGATAAGAATATCATTACTTCCAACGAATTACTCAACGGAACATAACCACCTATATACCAACGCAAACCGACTCCGATTTCAGTAATAATTAGTAAAATAAGCGCCACTAGTTGAAAAGAGATTTCCAACCAACGTGGAAATACTTTTCCTTTCAACAGGATAATGAAGAAAAGAATGAGCAATACAAAACCAACCAAAGCAAACATTTTTTCCATGCGCTCAAAAATGTGCCATTTGTTGTAATTCAATTCTGCTTTTATTTTTGACGGAGAAATCGTTACCTCTGCTCCTGCTTTCTCCTGGTATTTTTTAATTGCCGACAAATAATTTGCTGCCTGATCGTAATTACCATTTGTTTTTCCTTCCTGCAAAGCATCGATATACAAAGGAAAAATGTGTTTTAAGAACAGTGAATCTTCGCTATTCGTTGAGAATTGAGCTGCATCTTTTGAAGCGTGCCATTTATTGTTCTCTATGTTTTCAATTGGGAAAACCGTTATTGCGTCACCAATAATAAAAGCATGTAATATATTTGCTTTATCGTCGAGCTTAATCATTGCCTTATCGAACTTATTGCGTGATGATTCGGGCTTCATAAAAATTCGACTAATCGGTTCACTCAATATGTAACGTCCTTCGGGATTAAACAAATTCGCATAAGATAGATACTTCCCTTCCATATCTAAAGATTTCCGAACATCTTTATTATGCACCTTAATTAAAGGAACATTGACCCATTCTTCGGGGTAGGTTTGCAAGGAAAGCACAACCTGATCGGCAGTAATTGCATCAATGGTTTCGGCACCATAAAGCTTACGCATGAACTCGTTATCCAAAGTGTTCATGGTTTTCATTTTCCCCTTATAGTCTTGCACAACCAGCTCTCCAAACTCTTGTGCTTGTTGTACATCAACAATTTTAGCAGCATCAATTTCTGGAGCACTAAAACCAATTATTGAAACAAAAAGCAACAAAACGGTTATGCCCATCGTACGAAGTTTACGTAACTGTTTCCTAAAGAATGTACCGGGCAGTAACAACGATAGAAATAAAGTAGTAATGGTTAAGAAATAACCAAAATAAGTTACAGGAGTTCCAATTACATCTCGAGTAGCGGTAAGTACCGTTCCTTTTTCATCTTGATCGTACGATGTTTGGAAGAATCGCCACCCACGATACTTTAAAATGTGGTTCATGTAAATATGGTATTCAAAGAAATTACCTTTTTCTTCGTCTTGAACTGTTACAACACTTGAATAAGAAGAGGGTGAATTTGAACCTGGATAACGTTTCAACTCAAAATCGTTAAGAAAAACCTCAAAAGGTAGAATTTTATCACCTCCATTATTTTCTAAGCGAACAACATTTGATTGTTGCCCTTCACGGATAGAGATCATTCCTTCAACACCCGTATAGCGTGTAAACATTGCACCAATCATTATTAACACAAACGACAAATGGAACAATGGAACTGTAATTTTAGACCATTGAAACGATTTATGGTAAAATAAGCTTCCTGTTATATTTAGGGTTAATAATGCCAACATTACTTCAAACCAAGTCGCATTGTAAACCAAATCCCTAGCATTTTCAGTACTAGTGGCCGACTCGATAAAAGTTGCCATAATAACTGAAATAGCGATAACAATTAGTAGTACAATGGTGGTTTTAAAACCAAAAAATTTATCCTTCATTTAAGTTAAATTTTAAGAGAATTGAAAGTCAATTGCTCATAAAACAATCATAGTTATGATAGGTTCAAGTATTTAATAAGTCTGTTCTTATGTATATCTTTTTTCACTTGCATTAGAAAAGTAACGCAATAGTAAAACAAAATGCATCAACCATTAGTAACGTAAATTTCTATTTAATTTAAAGAAGAACTTCGGCTTCCAATTCAACCAAAATATCTTTACGTGGCAAGTCTGCTTGAACTAAAAGCAAAGGAATGTTTGCGAAATAAGGTTCAAGCACACTATAAACATTGTTGAAATCTGATTTATTTTGAACATAGGCTTTCACCAAAGTGTATTTAATGTCACCCGATTTTTCAATTCCAACTGCGCTCAAATTAGCATCTGAAACAATTCTCTTTAAGTTCTCAACAACAATTACAGTTTGTTCTTTCACATCACCTGCATGGGTAACTCGTTCGCCTGCAATAGCGGCTGTTGCCGAGATGAAAATCATTTTCTGCTGATCGAATTCAAAATAACGTGCACGTTCAACCTTAGGTGTTGTCGGTTGTGTAAGATTTAATACTCCTCTTTTCGATAATACTTTAGAACTATATTCGTGTGGGGCTTTTTGTATGGGGTTATTTACTAATTTTGAAACTTCGCCTGCATTTTTTACGGCAAAGAATTCAATAAGAATTCCATCGGAATGTACTCCAATTTCGGTAGAAGCTGGATAACCTGTTTTTTCAAAATCGTTTTCGTAATACTTTGTACGTATGTCGTTAAAAATCTGATAATGTTGCACATTCAGTTCATTGTCGAACATACGTCCAATATAATTCCACTGCTTTACAATATTCTCAAAATTCATATTGCATTTTACTAAAAGAGATTCGACGCTAGAAAAAGCTTTTTCTACACTAGCTTGAAAATCCATTGCTTTTTCTACCTGCACAGCCCCAACTACCACTTCACTTTTACCATCAACGATATGCTGACAAGAACCGTTCTTTTCTTCTTTAAACAAACAGTTCCATTGGGTGCTTTTCACATGAGTTGATTCAAGCGCAACTTGACCTTCGGCAGGTGCATGTGGAATAACATTAATTATTAAAGGCATCGGGAAACGACGCTTAGCAATGCTTATAAGTTTCGATTTATCAATGGAAGATTCATATGGATCGATAAAAATATTGTGACGAATAAAACTACCAGAATAAATTTGGTTTTCGTCCATGTATTCTTCCAACTGCTCCAAACAATCGCTTAACTGCACATCGTAACTACCTGTTCTAGACGAATAGAACACGACTTGATTTCCACCTAAAATTTTCATTAAATAAGTATTATTGTGCCACCCAAGACAAATCTACATTGCTTAACCCAAAAACAGGATAACGTCTAAAACTTTTTTCAGCCCATTCAGATTGGGTGCAAAGATAAACCATTTGTTGATAATGGCTAGTTTTCAGTTCAGGATTATTTGCCTTTTCCTTTTCCCTCTTTATTTTGAAGTCTGGATGCTCATCAAGATATTGCTGTGCATTTGCCTCAAAACCCCAAGGAAAAGAGTATTCCCGACGATCTAACATTGAATCGAAAAAATTCCAGCGGAAGAAAGAATCTTTTGCACGAGGTTTCATACAACCTTGGCAACATGCTTTTACGTAAAAATTATCCTTTGGCTGTGGCAATGAGACTGGATTTGCAGGAATTAAGGTAATTGAATACTGATGATCAGAACCATTCGTTGTATGAGTATCGAGAAACACATCGGGTTTCCAAGTGCTAAATAGTTTTTTGAACGATTTGTCATTTTCTGAATCACACTTCAAAAAATCGCGATTTAAATCAAAATTCCTTGCATTGCCCCGAAAACCAGTTTCGCTGGGACCAAACTGATTCGCTCGATTGTAGGCACTTCGATTTAAATAACCACCAACATTGTACACTGTAATTATACATCTGCTGGTTGTTTTTTAGTGTAATACATAATCTATTCAAGATTTAAATTTTAAAAGGCTGAAAACAACTTTTAAAATGAAATACTGAAAGGACAAGGCTCAGCACAAAGCATATACCTAGAACATGCATGCATCCATTTGTATCTAATCAATTCCAATTTTGATTACTATAGGTTTTTCCTTCATTTTAATCAATATTTTAGCTGTTCAAAAATTGATTACAATGAAAACTAAAGGAATACTATTTCTAGTATTAGCAATTATTTTATCGGCCTGTACAAGTAAAATACAGAATATCGAAAGTGAAGATTACACTTGGAAAAGTGTACAAATAGTTGGTGGTGGCTTTGTCGATGGAATTGTTTTTCATCCAAATGAAGAAGGATTACGTTATGCCCGTACCGATATGGGCGGAGCATATCGTTGGAACAACGAGGATGAAAAATGGATACCTTTAATGGATTGGGTTTCGTATGCCGATAATAACTTAATGGGTGTTGAAAGTATTGCCTTAGATCCAAACAACCCCAACAAACTTTACCTTGCTTGCGGAACCTATACTGCACCAAGTATTCCAAATGGTGAAGTCTTAATTTCAGACGATAGAGGAGAAACTTTTACTCGCGTGAAAATGCCATTTAAAATGGGCGGAAACGAAAATGGACGAGGCAATGGAGAGCGAATGATGGTTGATCCTACAAATTCATCCATACTCTATATTGGAACAAGAAACGATGGTTTATGGAAAAGTAATGACGCTGGATTAAACTGGAAACAAGTGGAATCTTTTCCTCTAATACATGAAGAAATGCCCGATTCGCTTAACGACAGAGAAAAAGGAATGTGGAATTGGGCCTACAAAGGCTGCGGTGTGAATTGGGTTGTTTTCGATCCAAATTCGGCCACCGAAACAGGATGCCAAACCATTTACGCTGCTTATTCATTAATGAATCGTGAAAATCTTTTCCGTTCAACAAATGGTGGAGAAACTTGGGAGCCAGTTCCAGGTCATCCTCAACAATACCGCCCAACTCACGGAATATTGGCAAGCGATGGAAACCTTTACATAAGCTATGGCGATATTCCTGGCCCATTTTTCATGTACGATGGAGGCGTGTGGAAATTCAATACCAATACTGAGAAATGGACCGATATTACACCCGATAAACCCAATGGAAAAGACAAACGATTTGGCTACGCGGCTGTTTCGGTAGATGCGTCAAATCCTGAGCATTTAATTGTGAGTTCTTTTTACAGGCCCGGCCATGTTGGTGGCGATGACATTTTTCGCTCGACCAACGGAGGGAAAAGCTGGACAGCTGTTTTTGCCAATGGAACTGAGTTTGATTATTCAAAAGCTCCTTTTGTTGAATACACTCCTATTCATTGGATGTGCGATATTGAAATCAATCCATTCAATCCAAATCATGCAATATTCACAACCGGCTTTGGTGGTTTCGAAACCTTCAACCTAACAAATGTTGACGAGGGCAAAGAAACCAACTGGAGTGTATATACCGAAGGAATTGAAGAAACTGTTCCTTTGCAATTGTGCAGCCCTCCCGAAGGAGCGCATTTGCTTTCAGGCATAGGTGATTATGCAGGGTTTGTACATTGGAACCTCGACAAACCGCTGGAAGGACAATACTTTAAAGATCCCTACTTTGGAAATTGCGACGATATAACTTGTGCCGAACTCAAACCAGAAATTATAGTTCGGGTTGGTATTGCATCGGGACACCACGGTGGCAACAATATTGGCTATTCTACCAATTATGGAAAAACATGGCAAACCAGTGATATGCCAACACCAGAAAGCAGACACGGACACATTGCTGTTTCGACCGATGGTGCTACCTGGGTTTGGACACCTCAACAACAAATGCCATTTGTGTCGAATGATTATGGAAAGAATTGGACAAAAATCGACAGCTTAAAAAGAAATACCCGCGTGGTTGCTGATAGAATGAATCCACAAATGTTTTATGCTATCGATTTATACGAAGGTCTACTTTACACTAGCACCGATGGTGCAAAATCGTTTTCATCAAAACCTTTAAGCCTTGAAAATGGTAATGCTCAAAAGGGTGAAAACCGTGGCGATAATCGCGGAGGACAAGATCGCATTTATTCAACACCTGGCTTCGAAAACGATTTATGGCTGCCAGCGTTTAATGGACTCTACCATTCTGAAGGTGAAAATAAGTCTTTCGATTTGATAGGTAACATCAGTGAAATTCATGCCTTTGGTTTTGGGAAAGCAGCACCTCAAAGCTCCTACCCCTCGCTGTATCTTATTGGTACAATTGATGGAATTAGAGGCATTTTTCGTTCAACTGACAAAGCCTTAAGCTGGGTGAGAATTAACGACGATGAACACCAATGGGGTTTGTTGTTACATGTTACAGGAGATCCAAAAAAATATGGACGTGTATATGTTGGCACGCACGGACGAGGTATTTTGTATGGAGACATTAGACAAAATTAAAATTCAAGTTTTTAAAAATACAAAAAGGATGATCCCATTTTACTGAGATCATCCTTTTCACTTTAATCCATCAATTATTTGTTCAATCTACTATTTCTTTTTTCGTGTTGAAATACCAAAAGGCAAATACAATGGGCAAAACTTAACTAAACTGGTTAATACAAACACAACAGCTAAAGCCAACAAAACAATTCCCAAAGTTCCTGTAATAACTTCCATCAAAAACAATACTAGAACTACAGCAGCAATAAGCACACGTATAATTCTATCAACGGATCCCATGTTCGATTTCATTCTATCTCTTTTTAAGGTTAAACTGCTAAATAAACAAAGCTATAGGAGTTTTAGTTTTTTGCTTTACAACACATGCCGAAAATACTGAATGAACTGAAAGACTGAACGTACTGAAAGATTGAAGAGCTGAAAACTGAATTAATTGAAAAAATCAAAAATATTAAGGTTCACAAGCTATTATTCACTATAATATTATTGGTGTCTAGTTTAATTTGATGATATGCGTTGAACTTATTGAATTCATTACGTTCCTAACGGAACTTAGGATTACTTGGCATACTTTTATTTTCTACCCCTATTTAGTTCCTAACGGAACTGACCCTTCTGGTAGTAATGTTGGTAGTGCTTCTCGTTTGAACGAAACGGAAACGAGCAGGAATTCTCTTTCGACTTAGAAGAGACAAGAGCCCTATGTAACTTAGTTGGATATTCGATTCTAAGTATGAGCAACAACAAAAACATATTTCTATGCTAAGGGATCTCTCACATGCGTTCGAGATTACAATGCCAAAATTTAAGTGGCTCTTCTTTTTCGTGGTTACAGTTGTAGAATAGATATTGTCTTTTATTTATATTAATTGGAAACCAATTCTGCCCTAAATAATATTGGCGCTTCGCCCAAGCCCGACTTCCTTTTTTTTTATAAAAGATTATTGCTTCCTTCAGCATAATTCAAGCTAGCTTGATTCTGCTTTCTCTTATCGCAATAATTGTTCTTGATGACAAAAAGGAAGCAAAACCCCGATAGCTATGCGGGGCAAGGCTGCTTTAAATTTCACTTTCTTTTTTACCTCAAGCTCATGTGCGGCCGGGTGATTTACTCCCGAGTTCTCGGGAGCAACTTCCCGGTCTTACTAAAGCTTTCAATAAAACAAAAGCAATTTGTAAAAAGGCCAATTCAGCATATTGCAAAAACGATCCCCACATCTTATTTTTTCTTGTATCGCTATCATAACAGGCAACTTATTAAGCACCTAATATTTATTTAGGACGCTATTAATTGGTAAAAAAGGTTTTTACTAATCCCGGGATAGCAAAATCATTACAGCATCAAATGTAAGTTGATTTTTAAACAGAAGTTCTTTTGTTAACCATTCTTAGAGTATTTAACATTCCTTAGAATTAGAGTATTCGAAGTATGGAATTAAACAGAGTTTTTCACAAAAAGAGACACTTTTTAAGACAAGATACAGATAACAAGAATCTGGCTTTTACCAAAATAGTTATGAGGAAAAGCAAAATTCATCTAATTCCATTACGCTCATTCTAAAATCAATTGCTAAAAGGAAATGGTTAACCCGAATAAACTACATTCCAGAAAATCCTGAGACAAAATTGATCTCTATAAATTACGAAGCATTTTTAAAGAAATAGATGCACATTCTTAACAGAAATAATTTATAAAAACAATTTGCACCTCTCTTAGTAACATATAAGCACTTAGCTAATGCAATGTGATTGTAAATTTGGGTAATCAGAATAAATTAATTAAAACCAAAAATATGAATATGCAATTTAAAGTGTGTCTGGCTGTAATTTTGCTGGCTTTTGTTGGCAATACATCCAAAGCACAAGATAATAGGGCAAAAATTACTGGAGAATATACCATTCCAGAAGCACCCGACTGGGTGGGTGATGCTGTGTTTTATCAGATTTATCCTCAAACCTATTACGATACGAACGGCGATGGCATTGGCGATTTGAACGGAATAATCGAAAAACTCGATTACATTAAAAGTTTGGGAGTTGATGCACTTTGGTTGAATCCGTTTTTTGAATCACCTTTTCTCGATGCTGGTTACGATATTTCAGATTACTACAAAGTGGCGCCTCGCTATGGGACGAACGCTGATGCGAAACGACTTTTCGACGAAGCACACAAACGTGGAATCAAAGTAATTTTCGACTGGGTAATTAGTTACACTTCTATCCATCACCCTTGGTTTCAGGAGTCAGCAAAGCAAGATTCCAATAAATACTCCAATTGGTACATTTGGACAGACAATACCTGGATCAATCCGCCAAAAGCTTACAGCGATGCTTTTATAAAAGGCTACAGTCAGCGTAACGGTCAATTTATGCGAAACTTCTACTGGAATCAGCCGGCGCTAAATTTTGGTTTTGCAAAGCCTGATGAGCCTTGGATGTTGCCAATCGATCATCCTGATATTGTGGCAATGAAAGAAGAATTGAAAAAGGTATTGCGTTTTTGGATGGATATGGGAGCCGACGGTTTCCGTGCCGACATGGCAGGTGCTTTGGTGAAAACAGCAAATATTTCAGGGAACGATCAGTTTTTTAATTCCCATGAAAATGGCACGAAATTATTTTGGCAAGACATTCGTAAATTGATGGATACTGAATACCCCAGTTCGTTTATGGTGGCGGAATGGTCTGGCCCGCAAGATGCATTAGACAACGCTTTTCATGCCGATTTCTTTCACTGGTTTCCAGGATATAACGATTTAATTCAGAAAGAAAGCTGGCGAATTTTGAATGGTGTTTCTGAAGGTCACAGCTTCTTCGACCGTGAGGGCTTAGGAAATATTCAGGCTTTTCTTGACAGTTATTTGGAACAGTACGAAACAACGAAAGACAAAGGTTATATTAACATTCCACTTGGAAATCACGACAATGCACGTATTAACGTGAAGCGAACCGACAAAGAATTAGAAATGATTTACGCCTTTGGTTTAACCATGCCGGGTATTCCATTCGTGTATTATGGAAATGAAATTGGCATGCGCCAGCAATATGGCAACCCCAATGTTGAGGGAGCCTATCCTCCACGCTCGGGCGATCGTACACCCATGCAATGGGCACCGGGTAAAAACTTAGGTTTTTCATCGGGGACTGAAGACGACCTGTATTTGCCTGTTGATGATACCGATGATGCACCAACAGTTGCAGCACAGGAAAATGATCCGAATTCTCTTTTAAATAAATTCCGAAAACTGGTTGAATTAAAAGGAACAGAGCCTGCTTTGGAAGCATATGCCGAATTTGTTCCAGTTTATGCAGGCGAAAATACCTATCCATTTGTATACGCCCGTGCCAACGGAGATGAGGTGATTCTTTGTTTGTACAACCCAGCCAACAGAGTTGAAAGTGCCACATTCGAATTAAATTTGAATGCAAAAAAATTACAATTACTTATGGGTGATAAGCTTTCAATCAATTCAAAAAAAGGAAGTTACTCGGTTGAAATGCCAGCTATAAGTTATGCTTTGTATAAGTTAAAACTTTAGCAAAATATTTACATAATAAAAAGTCATAGTAAGAAGAACTGTTCTTGCAAAAGGGCAGTTCTTTTTTGTTTCAATTCTTATTTAGCGATTCTGTTCCTTGTTTGAATGAAACGGAAACAAGGTGAAATTCATTCTCTCGTTTTAGACGAGACTAGAGCCTTTTTATTTAACTCAATTGACCTTCGATTCGATGGAAGCACAGTGACGATAAATCTGTTTTTTACTAAGGGATCTCTCATATGCATTCGTGATAACAGGTTCGATTAAAATTCAATAGCTTATTGAATAACAGATTATTGCTTTAAATGCATTTCTACATGCCTACCAATGAAAAAATCCTATAACCCTCTGTTCTTAGGTGTCATCTCGATCACGATTTTTATCGTGGTGAGAGATCCGTTCTTGAATTGATGGGATTCCTCGACAAGCTACCAATAAAATATTTGTGTAATTGATTGTAAATATTGGCAATATAAATTTTGCAGATATCGCCTATGTCGTCCGAAAAAGATGAGTGCACTATTCAAATTTATACCGCGAACGATTTTATATATTTATTGTCCCTATCCTGCTCCTCGTTTGAGTGAAACGGAAACGAGGTGAAATTCAGTCTTTCGTCTTAGACAAAACAAGAACCGTATCATTTAACGTAGTTGGATCTTCTATCTATGTATGCGCAACAACAAAAAATATATTTCTATACAGAGGGATCTCTCACATGCGTTCGAGATGACAATACATTAATAATTCTTGACACTACAGCTTTACCCAAGCATTATTATGTGCACTTTTCACTAAGGCATCAATTACTTTCATGTTGTTAATGGCATCGGTAAATGGTGTAGGAACTTCTTTGTTTTCCAATACCGCTTTTGCAAATTCTTCGGCTTGGATCGTGTATTGATCGGTCGGTCCAAAGAACAATTCTTCAGTTCCTTTTGCTGTAACAACAGTTATTTTAGTGGGTGCGTCGTGAGGTGCATTCACTGGTATTTCAATTTCAATTCGACCTTTAGTACCAACAATTTGTGCACGCTGATAAGGATGTAATTGAGTAGAACAAGTAAATGAAGACGAAATTCCATTTTCAAAATCGAGCATGCCTGATGTAATTCTATCAGTAAGCATTTCCGGATCGTGCTCAATTAGGCCTACAACTTGCTTGGGCTCAATACCAAATACAAAACGAGGAAATTGAATGTTGTAACAACCAATGTCCATTAATGCTCCTCCACCAATATCGGCTTTATTACGAATGTTTTTGGGATCGTTATTAAAGTAAGAAAAGAACGATTGCAGGGTTTTCACCTCTCCTAAAACACCATCATCAACCAGTTGCTTCACCTTTTGCCATTGAGGATGGAAACGGTACATAAAAGCTTCCATTAACTTTAGTTGTGGAAATTTTTCGGCTTCATTTATTAAGTAGGTAGCCTCATCGGCATTTAAGCCAATTGGTTTTTCGCACAATACATGTTTTCCTGCCTCCAAGGCTTTTAATGTCCATGAAACATGTAAGTGGTTTGGCAGCGGATTGTATATTGCATCTATATCAGGATCGGCCAACAGCGCCTCGTAGCTTGCATACGCTTTGGTAATTCCTAATGTACTTGCAGCCTTTTGAGCATTTTCTAAATTCCTAGAAGAAATGGCAACTACTTCACAATTAGCAGCTTTTTGTATGGCCGGTATTACTTTTTGAATGCCAATATTTGCCGTACTTAATATTCCCCAACGAAGCTTTTTCATAGACTTTTGAATTTTATTTTTGAAGATACTTCTTTATCACTAAATACTTCAATTCTGTATCGCCAATATTTCTAATTCCATGTTTAATTCCAGTGGGACAATAAAAACTAGCATAGGGTTTGGCAACAATGGAATCTTCGCCTAAAATCAAGAGAGCTTCGCCTTCTAGAACAAAAAAGAATTCATCCTCAAGGTGAATATGAGGTGCATGTGTTGCTGAATGAGGAGCAACCACACTCATTTTTAAAGTTTGTCCATCCAGAAATTTTTTGTCAGCAAACCAATACTGATAACCAACTTTAGTGCTTACTGTATCGTTAAAAGAAAACTGATTAACACAATTATCGATAGACCATTCTCGCTCGGTTTCTGCTTGATTTTGTGCTACAGAAATTCCAACATTCCAAAGAATTAGTAGAATAACAAAAACGCTTCTAACTAGTTGTTTCATAATTTTTCAATTAAATAGTTGGACGATATTATCCATTTTTCTATCAATTAAAAAATTAAAATATTCAAATATAAAGGATAAGCTATTTTAACTTCCTATTCAAGTCGGTTTATAGCCTATTCGGTCCACACCAAAACCCCTGCTGGTTTTAACTGTTTATTGCCAACAAAGATTTCTGCATTGTTGGGTAAATCAATTGAATGTGTTTCCGAACTGTAATTAACGGCCACCCAAAATCCCTTGTTCCAATTCACAAAAACACCTTCGGGATAGATTTGCGTTTCAAATCCGCTCTCTACAAACTTTTCCTTTACTATATTTCTTTCTAATTCGTCAGAACTAGTATCCACACCAATATAACTTACAGTACCCAAACCTACTTTTTGAGAGACAACTGCAGTAGTTCCCTTATAAAATTGATCGGCAAAAACAGCTTTTACTACTGTACCTTCATTGGGTGTAAGTAATTCGCCCCATCGGTTCCAGTCATAAAGTTTTCCATCCATTTCAACTTTTGCATTTTGGTAGGCAGGTAGCATATCATAATTTTCGATACTTGCACCTATTAAGTCATAAATTGGCGCTCCCCATCCTGCTTCCCAAAAATGACCATCTCGGGTTTTAGTTGCAGTGCGGCAGGTAATAATTAAATCACCTCCATTCTCAGCAAAAGTACGCCACTTTTGAACGAGGGCTGAATCAACCGCCTGATAAGCAGGAATAATCAACATATTATAACGACTAAAATCATCGTTTTCTGCAACATAATCAACAGGAGCACCCAAAGATTTCAAAGCTTTGTGGTATTTCATTACATGACCAACAATACTCCAGTTGCCATTTTGAGGCTGACGCAATTGGTCCCAGAAATTCTCATGATTCCATAAAATTCCTGTTAATAATTTCTCGTAACGTTCAGGCACCGTTTTATCAACATCAATCTGTTGAAGTTCCTGTAATTCCTTTATAAACTGCATGTATTCCCTACCTCCAACTGAAGGTGTAATGCCATCGTTCTTAATTATCCCCGCATGATATTGCTCTACTCCATAAAGAATCTGTCGAAAGCGGTTAGAACTAGAACAACTATTACCTGCACCAAAACATTGCCACAACCACATTCGAACTGTTCCTGGATACAACAAAGCATTGGGATTACCCCAGTTTACTTGTCCGGGTTGCAGCTCCATGATTCCGGTCACGCCATTAATAGGGCGATAAAAATCGTTCACCATTAGTATTTTGTTAGGATCACCCAATCGGAAACCCAGTTCTCCTAGGTTGGCACTTCCCCCATTGGGGTAAGCTGTATAAGCAGGGAAATCGAGATTTTTTGTTAGTTTGGGATCTGCATTCCAGGGCAAAGCTGCATAATTAGTAGTTATAAACTGATCGTCAGCAATGTATTGTCGAAGAATGCTGGCCTGCTCATCAAGGAATTCAGCCTGAACAGCAGCGGTAAATCGTTTAAAATCCAACAAAGCATGTGGATTACTCCCCCACCATTCAATGGCTTTCGCATTATGGATTCGAACTTCATCGAAACTGCTATAAACGATACTCCAAAAAGCTGCACCCCATGCTTGGTTTAATTTATCAATTGTTCCGTATTTTTCTTTTAGCCAGTCACGAAAAGCATCTTGAGCAGAAGGACTATAATCAGCTCTTGCTTCAGGTTCATTATCGAGTTGCCATCCCCATATATTAGGATTGTTACCTTAACGTTTACCCAAATGATGAATTATTTTAGCTGAAAAATCTCTGTAAATAGGATTCGAATTAGAATTCACTTGACGGGAACCATGCTCCCCTAGTTGATAATTTTCATCAATATGGTAAATTTCGGGATACTTAATGCCCATCCAAACAGGAGTAGTAGCTGTTGGCGTACACAACATCACTTTCAAACCATGTTTTGCTGCTAATTCAACTGCTTTATCCAACCATTCGAAATCATATAAGCCTTCTTCGGGTTCGAGCATTGCCCATGAAAATTCGCCCATGTGTACGTATTCGAAGCCCATTTCGTTCATTTTCGCAAAATCACGATCCCATTGAGATTGTGGCCAATGTTCAGGGAAATAAAATGTACCAACGGTCATTAACTTGTCTTCGGGGAAGAAATTTTTGGTATTTTGAGCAATTGCTAAAAAATTAATCAACAGTAGAAGTGCGATGCTGAATACTTTTCCTTTCATTTGAGTCGAATTAAAAGTGAAATTATTTTGTCACAAAATTCGATCTAATTCTTTTAAAGAAGTGTCTTATTTGTATAGAATTGTTGGGAATTTGGTATAAAAAAAGCCCGATGTTTCAATTCATCGAGCTTTCACTTCTTTTTAATCAATAAAGTTCTATAATCTACCATTGGCTACTTTTATATATTTTTCATTCATCTTTTATAAACTCCATTCGCTATCATCAGTCATCCAAGATTCAATTTTAAGTGGAGCATCTTTTACTCTTTTTGAACTTACAATGAAGTAGGTTTTGTTTCCAAATGAAAACTCTTCGAACAATGATGCTGCTTTTGAGGAAGTGTTCATCCAAAGTTCGTTGTTGATCATCCAGTTTTCAATTTCTAATTTTTCTTCGTTTTCAATTGTTTGTAATTGAACCAATTCTTCTGATTCATTTTTCCATAAATCATCATTGATCATCCATGATTCAATTGATAGTTGTGCTTCGTTCATTTCAATGTTATTTAATAAATAAGACGAAGGGATTTCATTGTGATTATTTGAACTACCTGTTTTGGCTGAAACGGATAAGGAAACAAATAAAATTGCGGCTAATGTGATAAGTTGTGTTTTCATGACTTTTATTTTTTTGTTTGTTTTAATTGACGGTTCAAATGTATGACTACTCGTAGTACTATGCAATGCATAATAGTGTGTATTGAATAGGATTATCGGTAAATGAATTGATTCTATCCGTGAAAAAGGAAAAGAATTAAAAACAAAAAAAGGAGAACTACCAAATATGGTTTTATTCTCCTTTTAAAAAAATCTAAACACTATTATTATTTTTTCTCAAAAACCCATGTTTCTTCCATTACACCCCATGATGAAGTTGTTTTAATTTTGATATTCAAATCACCATCAAGCACTTGATACTTTTCTTCTGAAAGCATCTCGTTACCATCTTGCATAGGAATTTTTGTTGCTAAATCGAGTGCTTTTTTGTCTTCTGTCCAATTCACTTTAGATTTCATCTTTGAATCTTGCCATCCGGTATTAATACATTCTTTGCCATCTAAAGTAAACTTACTATTGCTTATCATAGCATTACCTTGGAATTCAGAATGACGTTCAACAGCTAAGTCATTACCTTTTTGTTCAATGACCAATTTCGTTGGTGCAAAACTAAATTCAGCATTTAATGTACTTTTCGTTTTAGAAAGTTCCCAGGTTCCTGAGAAGTTTGTTTGAGCAAATGTGGTAAAGGCTAGCATCACAAATGCAATAAGGAAAGTTGATTTAATCATTATTCATTTCTTATTGTTAAGTTTTATTAAGTTGTTCGTATTACAATTTAGGCATAAGTATTTTAAAATGAATGTATATTTGTTGCCGTATTGGACATAAAAAAACAAGAAAGGTTTAATATTCTATGCTTTCGGATTATCTCATATATTACAAACGACTACTGAAACTTGCCTTTCCCCTAGTTTTAACACAGGCAGGTCAAATGGTAGTTCAATTGGTTGACAATGCAATGGTGGGCCGAGTTGGTACTACAGAACTAGCAGCAGCATCGTTTGCCAATAGCATATTCGTTGTAATAATGGTATTTGGCTTAGGAATATTCCTTGGAGTTACTCCATTAATAGGACACGCTCTAGGGGCAAAAAACGACAAAAGAGTAGCTTCAATCATGAAGAACAGTTTAGTTCTTTCGCTTTTTCTTGTTACAATATTAACCTTATTGACGTGGTCTTTATCGTGGTTTATGCACTTAATGGGGCAACCAGAATTAGTTTGGAAAATGGCTATTCCCTATTTCCGAATTTTAGCAATTTCATTGTTGCCTTTTCTTTTATTTATGGTTCTCAAACAAATTGGTGAAGGACTAAATAATACTTGGTGGGCAATGATTGCCACAATATTATCGAATGTATTGAATGTTGCTTTAAACTATGTTCTCATTTTTGGTAAAATGGGTTTCCCCGAATTGGGTTTAATTGGTGCAGGTTATGCCACATTGATTTCAAGAGTTACGATGCCCATTTTATTGTTTGTTGGATTTATGTTGTCGAAAAAAATGCGGCACTATTTTACTTTGGTTCCTGTGGTTAAATCCTCGATAAAAGAGATCAAACGAATTCTTGATGTTGGTTTTCCCATCTCAATTCAATTGGTTATTGAAGTCTCACTTTTTGCTTTAGGTGCTGTAATGATGGGGTGGATTGGCGATGTTCCTTTAGCTGCACACCAGATCGCCTTAGGTTTAGCTAGTTTTACATTTATGATTGCTAATGGAGTGGCCATGGCAACAACCATAAGAGTGAGTTTTCAATTAGGTTTAAAAGCATACAACAGTATGGAGAAAGTAACACTTTCGGCTATCCATTTAGTATTGTTGTACATGCTTTTGTGTGGTATTGGCTTCCTCGTATTCCGTAATCAACTCCCTAAAATATTTACGCTCGACCCATTGGTTATATCACAGGCAGCTTCATTAATTGTTGTTGCTGCACTTTTTCAATTGTTTGATGGGCTACAAGTTGTTTGTTTGGGCGTTCTTCGTGGTTTTGCCGATGTCAAAATCCCAATGATAATTGCAGCAATTTCTTATCTGGGCATTGGTATTCCTGTAAGCTATTTATTTGCATTCAAGTTTAATTTTGGTCCTGAAGGTATTTGGTATGGATTTGTTGCAGGACTTGCTACTGCTGGAATTTTACTGTCGTTCCGAATTCGAAAAAAAATTAAAGAAGTAGAAAAAAAATAGCCCTCAAACAATATTGAAGACTATTCATTTTAATTCGTTCCATTCCCATTCCTTTTCGGCACTTTGCAATGGTAATTTACAAGCAAAAAAAAGCACAAGCAATTGATTGCTCTTTATAACAGAATATTAAATAACAATTACTTAGAATATCTTTGTTCAACTATTGAATACCTGTCCCATACTTTCTGATCACTAATAGATCGAACGAGTTTGATATATTCAGCATGTGTCCAAGCTAATGGAGTTGCAGAATTTGTTGTTTCTCCAGTTTTATAATTAGCCGCATTAACACCAACACCATCCCAAACTTGTTCAGGTAACATTCCACCTTCATTCGCAAAATACTCTAATGCCTTCACATAAGTATTTTTTAATTTATCGATATCAAGCTCATTGCTTTCAGCAGCTTTCGCCAACTCGTAATGTCCTCGTTCACCAGTAAAAAATGGCCATACTCTACCTCGGTGAGTATCGTCTTGAGTCCCATAGTTCGATCCATCGAGCACACTCTCTCCATATCCATCGTTTCCATACCTTCTCCAGCCAGGGTAACTATTGTCATCTCCTTCAAATTTGAATAGATATTTCACTTGCAAATTTTCTTCGCGTGGCATATCCAATTCTTCAACCGATTCTAGAATTGACTCGCTGTTAGCTTTACGCACACCGTACCTCACCAATTCGAGGAAACCTGCATCAAGAATTAAGGTTTCGTTCATGGCTTTTTTCCCATTGTTCGCAATTATTTTTTCACCATCGTTAGGGTTATTGTTGCTTGTAATTCGAACAAAATAGTTTCCATCGCCAACTTCACCCTTTGTTGTATACATTGTTTCTTCTAGTTGTTTTTCGAATTTATCGGCTGCATTTAGAAACTTTTCAGCATTCGCTTCATCGCCTGATAGCATGGCGAAATCGGCAGCACAAACTAAACCTGAAATAACGGCAGCAGTTGTTGAAGGAGAATAACCCGGTTGTTCTTCCCAACGTTCTTGCTGAGTTTTTGGTGGTACGATGATGATCTTATTCCAATCGATATCAACCTCTCCTCCATCTACAAGAAAAGTTGCAGCAGACTTAAGCATTTGATTGTACCAATAAATAGCTTTTTCGTTTGATAATATTCCAGCTTTCCACAGTCGCCAACCTAGCATGATGGGCATTGCAGTTTGATCCAATTGAATACTAATCCATTCAATTTCACCATCGACATGTGTTTTTTGTAAAAACCAACCAGTGACCCCCTTGTTCCCCGGAGTTTCTTTTTGTACTTGTACTTTTTGCAAATATTCAAATGCAACCAAAGGTGTTTCAATATCACCCATTGCCAATAAAGCCATGGCACATTGGTAAAAGTCGCGAGGCCATACAGCCTTGTAACCCGTTGAAGGTTTTTCGGCCGAGGCTGTTTCGCCCCAAGGATTAGATAAGGATGCAATTAGTGCACCTGGATTAGATTTATCTTCTTGTGCTTTAAGAACCATTGCACTAATATTTAGCAACTTGCCATTATCTGTAGTTGATCCATACATTTTAGGAAGCTCAGAAAGTGATGAAATATAGTCTTCCCATCCTAAATTCTCACCTTCGCCATTGTAATGTTTTAGCACTTTGTTGTATCCAGAAGCAAGTGTATTTGATGCTGCTTTTCGACTTTCTTTTAAAGAATGACCAAACCCAATACTAAAATTGTATTCAACACCTTTCTTATTCATTTCTTTTAATTGAGCAATTGCAGCTACATTACCCGGTATATCTCCTGTTGTATTGTATAAATTGATAAGTTTACCATGTTTTTTCAATTCGCTAATACCATCGGAAACGCCAACAAAACCGGTAGAAACAACTTCAAACTTTTTACTAGAAAGTAAGGTAAGATGTGTATTGTTTTGAAAAGCATGCATTGTCTTTCGGTCAACTGATGCAACATCGCCACTACCTGTGTTTTCAACATGAGGATTCAAATACAAATAGGGAGTTATGCCATTTTCATTCGCTCTAAAAATGGTACGTACAAACAAAGATTGCTCATCGGGATTAGTGAATATGTGTTTTTCAATTTCGTATTTACCTTCAATATCTGTTGTAATTATTTTATATGCTAATGACAGCGGGCGGCCTTGCTCGTCGGCATGTAAATACTCTATTGTGCTTTTGGTATCAGATTTTTCGTAGTCAACAAAATCCTTACCAACTACAATAAACTGCATTTCTTTAATTTGCGATTCATGAATTAAACCGAACATTGTCTCGGTAAGAATGCCCTGAGCTACTGAAAACCAAACCTTAGAAATGGTTTCAGTTTCGTTCGAATAACTATTGTATGATGTTCCAATACCAGTTTTACCTGCATAAGCCCAAACAGATGATTTGCCCGGTGCACCAGGAGCAGGAACTTTCTTGGTTTCAAACTTACCTACACACGATGTAAAAAAAACGAGCAATAATGCTATTTGAATTACTTTCCTTTTCATTCCGTCCAATTTTAATAATTTTTCGTTTTCACTCTAAAACGAGGTCAAATAAAATGAAATAGAAGTAGAATCACTACTTAAAACAGTGGATATACTGGAAAAAATAACTGCAATCGAAATCGCAATCGTTTGCGCCAAGTGTGTTTTACAACAGATTCAAAAATGAAATTATTTTCAATTAGCGAAAATCATCTTTTTGTAAATATTTCAAAGTAAAGAACTAAAGAGCTTATTCTTTTGAATTTCAACGGGCATATAAAATAAATCAGGCATCGATAGTTTTGTTTGTGATTGAATTGCAAAAATTGATTCCCATACTTTAATGTAATTAGCATGGTGCGATAATGCTCCAAAAGCATTGGCCAAACATTTCAATAAGTCAACATTGTCCATTTCTGTATTTAATACTGTATTCACTACTGTTTCGAATTGCTCCGAAGCTAATAATTCGTTTAATTCCCAAAGCTGGTTAACACTTGTGTATTGTGGCTCCGAATTATAATTCATATCATCCTGAATGCGCTGTTGCAATGTAATAAGCTTAAAATTATCGGGTTCAAGATCGATTGCTTTATGCACATTTTCAAAAGCTTTGTAGTATTCTCCTATTAATAGTTGTTGTTGTATTAACAGCTTCAGACTTTCGCTATTATTAGTATTTAACACATGCGATTTCAATAAACATTCGATGGCACGTTTTGGTGCATTGTTATAGGAATAGATTGATCCTACAATAAACCAGCACCTCGCAAGAATATTTTCTTCAACTGTTTTATTCTTTCCTGCATCGAGTAAACGTGGCAACAAGCCATGGTGCAAATAGGCAAATCCTCTTTTATGAACAGAGACTGGATTCTCTTGAGTAATTTCAGTAAGAAAGTCAATAATTGATTGTTCAGACATTATTTATTCAAATTTCAATTCATATTACTATTGGATAAATGAAACTCCTCGCAGCAAGCTGACGAGGTATAACAACGGAATCTGTATTTTTTATGCGCATCAAGATTCATGGAATCGAGCTCGTAAACCCCATGAGATCCCTCGACTAGCGCTCGGGATCAGTTCGGCTAAATGACTTTGTAAAACAAAATCATAGTCTCACCGATTTAAAAAAACGATCACAATAAATATCCTTCTGTTTGGTTAAGAAGCAATTAACCTGGATTAAATATCTGATCTTGTAATGAAACATTTGGGTCAACAGTAAACTGAATTGTATCAACGGGTGTTATTTTCAATCCATTCAGCTGAAAAGCTATTACGGATTCAAATGAATTGCTAGGCAAATAAAGGGTCTCCTTATTCTTATACAATTTCAGAAGTGACAAACTAAGGTTTCTAGAACTTATTTTATGGTTAGAAACTCCTTCAATTGAATCAATAACTTTTATCCTTTCGCCTTGAATACGTCCAAGCCTTAGAACACCTCCAATATGCGGAGTTGAAACCCAAACAATTTCATTAACTCCATCTTTATCGAAATCGGAAATTGCAGCAATGTTTAACCAACGATAAGCTCGCCCAATGTACTCACTCTGAGCATAAAGCTTCAACGAGTTATCAACCATCTGATAAACTGCAACACTTGCTCCTAAATTTATATTTGTTTGTATGCATATTATTTCAGGAATACCATCTCCATCAATATCATTCAATCGAGGTACAATGTCTTCGAAAACATGAATGCTATCGAGGTAAAATTCATGAACACTTGAACCTTCTATCAACAATAAGCCTTCAGCCTCAATTTCATCACCTAATATACCATGACTGTATTTGTTTGTTGGGCTTATATATCTTGCCTGTATTTTTGTTATAGGATCTACTGCAATCAAATTTTCGGGTAGAAATTCATATTGCTTTTCAATAAAATCGTCACTATTATCACTCGTACACGAAATAACAAGCAATATTGAGATGAAAAGAAAGAAAGTTCGATATTTTTCCATTTAGTTTCTTGTTTCAATTGAAACAAAACATGCTTATTAAAGTTGCTCTAATTTTAAAACTAAGCTCGCCTTAAGTTTGTTTATCTTTGAAAAGATAGAAGGAATATGGCTTATAACGAGTTTCTTGCCGATAGAGTAACCCAAGTATTAAAGGACAAAAGAATTTCATTTTACTCAAAAAAAATGATGGGTGGTTTAACTTTTATGGTTGATGATAAAATGTGCGTAGGTATTATTAAAGACGATTTAATGGTTCGACTTGATCCTGAAATTTATGAATCCTCAATTTTGAAAGAAGGTTGCCGACCAATGGATTTTACGCATAGACCCATTAAAGGATATGTTTTTGTAGATGCATTGGCTGTTGATATGGATTCTGAATTAGAATATTGGATTCAATTGGCTTTGGACTTTAATCCCAAAGCAATAAATAGGAAAAAGAAGAAAAAGACAAATTAAAGCGTTGGCTCTAGTTGTACCTCTTCAAATTTTGGAATTCGATGCTCTAAACTAAAAAGTGGAGCAATGGCAAAATTTAATAGAGTAAGCGTTGTAGGCAATTTTAATAGTATATCTGACAATACTTTTTTTCGCAATTCTTCAGCTTCAGGAATTGTATCATTTAATGGATTCTCTTTACAATTTTCGGGGCCATTTATACCTACATGCAACCTACAACTTAAAGGTCTAACTGGGTAAATAATACATTTCTTTTCTTCTAAAAACAAGCAGGGTATTTTATCCTTTGCAACCTGTTTATGAAAAGTGTCAAAAATATATTTGGAACGAAGTACTTTCCTAATGGGCATTCTTAAATCAAAATAATCGAACCATAATTTCAATTGCTTTTTCAAAAAAAGCTTCTGATCAATTGATAAATTATTAACAATATAGTTAGAAATAAGCGGTACTTCCCAATTCAAAATTTCGACAGACTGATGACAACATGAATCGCAACCAACTATGCACCTCATAGAATAAGGTATCATTTGTTTATCTAGAAATTGATATTTTTTCTGAAACCATTTGGCTACAATATTTGAAGTTGCTTGATCCATAGCGGGAATTATTAGTGATAAACAAGAACGAAAAGATAGATACCAGTCAAGTTACAACTTTTTCACATCCAACTACCTAATCTTCAAATGCCAATAAACATACTCCCGCAAATTCAAAAAAATTGACAAAAAAAAGCAGCACCAGAAAGGCACTGCTTTTATAATTAAAAAAAAATAATCCTAACCACACTTTGAATGACCGCAATCTTGACAAGTAAGGCATCCCTCTTGATAAATTACATTTTCGGAACTGCAATATCCGCAATCGCTTCCATCTGCTTTGGTTCCATCTGGAATGTACTTTTTCAGTGCCCTTGCTACACCTGCTTTCCAGGTGTTGATCGATTCGTCATTCAGCTGTAAACTTGATACCAATTCAACCACTTTATGAATAGGCATGCCATGTCTCAAAGTACCTGAAATCAATTTTGCATAGTTCCACATTTCTGGATCGAACTTATGCGACAAGCCTTCCATGGTTGTTTTATACCCCCTCTTATTTGTATATTGGAAATCGTAGCGAGTAACTTCGCCATCTTTTCTTTTGATAATCTTACCTGAATTCACTGATCGTGGAACCAATATTCCTTCTTCATCATCTACTAAGCCAGTAAATATTTCATACGGATGATTATCGGCAAGACCAATAAAAGCAATCCATTTTTCACGATTATTTTGAAAACGTACTACATCTGCCTCTAGACTTTCTGGACGTTTTGACGGAAAATTACCTGATGTTAAAGCTGCCTCATCTTTATTGTTCTTCTTATCTGAAATCAGAACACCAGTACGAGAACCTTCGCGATAAACTGTAACACCTTTACATCCCGATTTCCATGCTTCGAGGTATACTTGTCCTACTAATTCTTCTTTGGCATCCTCAGGCATGTTAATCGTTACTGAAATTGAATGGTCTACCCATTTTTGAATACGTCCTTGCATTCTTACTTTATTCAACCAATCAACATCGTTAGACGTTGCTCCAAAATAAGGAGACTTACTAATCATCTCGTCTAACTCATCTTGTGAATAGCGCTTATCCATGTCGTAACCATTCACTTCCATCCAAACTTTAAATTTATGATGAAAAACAGTATACTCTTCCCAGCTATCACCCAATTCATCAACAAAATCTACACGAACATCTTTATCGTTTGGATTTACTTTTCTACGACGTTTGTATACCGGCATAAATACTGGTTCAACACCCGACGAAGTTTGTGTCATTAAACTGGTTGTACCAGTTGGAGCAATAGTTAACAATGCAATATTACGTCTACCGTTCACTTTCATTGCTTCGTACAATTCTGGATCGGCTTTCTTAATTCTTTTTATAAATGGATTCTTTTCTTCACGTTTGTAGTCGTAAATATGGAAAGAGCCTCTTTCTTTTGCCATTTCAACTGAAGAACGGTATGCTTCAATTGTAATTGTTTTGTGAATTTCTTCGGAGAAATCAGTTGCTATTTCGCTACCATAACGCAAGCCTAAAGCTGCTAACATATCACCTTCTGCAGTAATACCAACACCAGTTCTACGACCTTCTTGTGCTTTATTTTTAATGTTATTCCATAGCAACAATTCAGTTCTTTTTATTTCTTCACTTTCAGGGTCGGTTTCAATCTTATTAAGAATACCATCAATCTTTTCTAATTCAAGATCGATAATATCATCCATTATACGCTGCCCTATACCTACATGTTTTTTAAATAATTCAAAGTTGAATTTAGCCTCTGGAGTGAAAGGATTTTCGACATATGAATATAGGTTGATAGCCAATAAACGACAACTATCATAAGGGC
>JAQIBQ010000340.1 GCA_027859005.1 Prolixibacteraceae bacterium
GATTTAGAAATAATAAAAATGAAGCAAATGAAATTTCAAAAATTAATTATAGTAATTATAGCACTTTTTATAATTACCAGTTGTTCAGACAAATGGTTGAACGACATTGAACCCCAAGGGAAACTGTTACAAGTAAACTATTATCAGACCGATGCTGAATTTGAATCAGGTATGGTTGCGGTTTACAGTATGTTTAAAAACCAGTATTGGAATGGTGCCTGGTCATCGTTCTATTTGTATGCCAGTATTCCTTCTGATGATGCCGTTGTTCATGGCGGTGGACTTACTGATATGCCACAGCTTTGGGATGTTGATGCATTTTCAGCAACTCCTTTAACTGCAGGCTTGCAACGTCTGTGGGATCGTTCATACTATGGAATTTACAGAGCAAATGTACTTATGGAAAGCTTGGATGAGAATTCCACTGACGCAATGAAGATCATGGCTGCAGAAGCACAAATGTTAAGAGGATATTTTTATTTTGAATTATTTCGATTCTTCGGAGAGGTTCCTTTAATTGATCACATTTTAGTGCCCGAAGAGTTCGACCAAGTTAAAGTCTCAAAAGAAGAAATTTTCAACTTAATAGTATCTGATTTAAAAGCAGCAGCTGAAATACTCCCTGAGAATTGGAGCGGCAGCGACAAATACCGAATGACAAAATATGCGGCCCATGGTTTAATGGGTAAAGTATATATGTACATGGCATCTCCTTTTTATAATTTAGGGGAACAAAACTATACTAATGCAATTACTGAATTAAAGAAAGTAATTGATGAAGGTTCATATTCATTACTAAGTGATTTCGATCAAGTTTGGTCTTATACCAATGAATTTAATAACGAGACATTAATTGAAATGTCCTATACTTATTCTACTGGTGAATTTTGGGGTAATGGTGCCGATGCCGAAAGTAATGTGGTTCAGCAATTACAAGGGCCTCGTGGTTTGAATGCCAACGACACCTTGCAAGCTGGTTGGGGAATGGACATGATTACCCAGGATTTAGTTGATGCTTACCGTGAGCAAGGCGACTCAATACGTTTGCATGGTACTGCTTTAGCAGAATGGCAGATGAGAGAATGGGGAATTACCGACTTTGAGAAGAACGAAGCCTATACTGGGTACTATAATTTTAAACGTGCCACTTGGAAAGCACTCAACCCTGATGGGAACTTCTGGGGATGGGGTAACAATGAGCGTATTTTACGCTTATCCGATATCTATCTTTTATTGGCTGAAGCTTATAACAGAACAGGCAACGATACTGAGGCTCTAAAAAACGTAAACACTGTTCGTAATAGAGTTGGCTTACCAAACATTGAATCATCAGGAGATCAATTATTGAGCGATATCAAATTGGAAAGAAGACTGGAATTGGCGCAGGAAGCTCAACGTTTCTTCGATTTGGTTCGCTGGGGTGATGGCCCTGCTGTTTTGGGAAAATTAGGATTTGTTGCAGGTAAAAGTGAACATTATCCAATTCCGCAAGCAGAAATTGATAACTCAGGTAGTATGTTAATCCAAAACGAAGCCTATTAACCTGAGCTCAACATGAAATTTTGGGATTAACCTCATTTTATTAATGCCTTTTGGTATTCGGTTGAACCCCGTTTCAGAACACTTAGAAATAGTAATATTCAGGAAGAAGATTGCTGTTTCTAAGTGGTGAAAAGTAAAGTTTTGAAACGAGCTTGCGAGTTCTCTGAGACATCATTGAAAGTCAAAGTCAAGTCGAAAAAATAAAAAGCTGATCTACTGTGTTAAATTTTGCAGGGCTAGCACGCTAACCCTGCAAAATTTGCATTGTTTATCAGCTTTTTATTTCAATCTAAACTCAAAATTTAATCGAGCTCAAGCTTAATCCTGAGCTCGATTAATAATATCTTATTGAACTTCGATATCATTATTCATGGAAACTCCCACCCTATCTATGGGAGTTTCCATGAATTTTATAAAAACTATTTAAATCACTGGTACCCAGTAATTTTATTTGCAATATATAGCTTAAATCAAAATCGTTTATGAATCAGAATGCGCTTATAGTGAAAGAATCAGAACTTTATATCATTACTTGTGCTTGCCCAAAATTGAATCGAACTATAGCTTGTCCATTGTTGGAAATTGAACATCTTTCCTTCAAAGAAAAAATAATTTGGGTAGCTGAACTCAATGATGAGAAGAAAGAAGCTATTTTAACGCATCATGAAAATTGCAAAAAATCGAAAAAATAAAATTTAATGATGAACATTTCTGTAAATTATAACGCTCATTTTGTGTTGTTTTTGGTATAATACAATAGCCAGATAATAACGAACGGACAAATACACAAAAAATCTTACACCGCTTCAATCCTTTGTTTCTTGAATTCTTAAAGTGTCCCAAATAAAAAGGGTTACTTGATTTAAACAAGTAACCCCAGTATTATAAAGAGATAATAATTGTGAGAGAATTTTAATACATCTCTAATTCACAAGAATTGTATCAATTGTCATTAATTCTTCTTCTGTGAAGTTGGTATTTTCCAATGCTTTTACATTGTCCTCAATGTGTTCAATTTTATCGGCGCCCACCAATACCGATGCAACTTTATTGTCACGAAGTACCCAGGCAACAGCCATTTGAGCCAAACTTTGGCCTCGCTTAATAGCTATTTCATTTAACTTTCGTGCTTTGGCCACACGTGGTTCAGTGATGCCAATTTCAGCCAAGCTTTCAGCTCTTTCAGTAGGAATTCCATCCAAAAATGCATTTGTAATTAATCCTCGCTGCATAGGTTGGAAGGTAATTAATCCAATTCCAGAATCGTTTATAAAATCTTTTAAACCATCTTCAATCCAACGGTTAAACATGGAATAACTTGGTTGGTGAATGAGGCATGGTGTTCCTAAATCTTTAAGAATTCCTACCGCTTTTTTAGTGTTCTCTAAATCATAGTTCGAGATGCCTACATAAAGTGCTTTTCCCTGGCGAACCATTAAATCCAATGCACCCATTGTTTCTTCTAATGGAGTTTCAGGATCAAAACGGTGAGAATAAAAAACGTCAATGTAATCAACACCTAAGCGTTTTAAACTTTGATCCATACTGGCAACCATGTACTTTTTTGAACCCCATTCGCCGTATGGACCAGGCCACATGTCGTAACCAGCTTTTGTTGTAATGATTATCTCGTCGCGATAATTCTTCAATTCATTATTTAACACTCTTCCAAAGATTTCCTCCGAAGAACCTGCAGGTGTACCGTAATTATTTGCCAAATCGAAATGAGTGATGCCCAAATCAAAAGCTTTGCAAATAATGTCTTTACATTTTGCAAAAGCATCGGTATCGCCAAAATGTTGCCATAAGCCTGCTGAAATTGCTGGTAGTTTTAATCCGCTATTACCAACACGGTTGTATACCATGTTATTATAGCGCTTAGAATTTGCTACGTAGTTGTTATTCATTTTATAGTTGTATATATATTACAAAATTGATTTCGGTGCTTCGTTTTCAGCTGCCATTTGCTGTGTGTATTCAAATGCTTTTATTACTTCGCCATTAGTATTAAATTGGTATACACGTGTACTATTAGGGGCAATTGAACCCTTTGTATTGGCTCCAATGTCGGTGTTCGACTTTATTTCAAGGCTATTTTCACCAACTGTTTTATTGATTAACGAAAAGTCAAAATCTACCGTTTCGGATGTGCTTTGATTCATCAATAGAATGGTGGCTGTTGAAAGATCTTTTGAAGCATGAACTTTTACAAAAGGATTATTCGTAGTCATTTTAATGTAATTTCCACTCATGTTATCTGCCATCATTTGCATATGATAGTAGGTTGAATGTGGTGTAAATGTTGGTGGAGCTCCAACATAACCAAAATAACTGCTTGCCCGGTCGCTTTCCTGTATGCACCAAGGAGTTACACAAAAAGCATCGTATTCCATAGACATTCCAAAAACATCGGCCCAAAACTGTCCATTAATAAAGGAAGGAACAGCAATGCCTGTGGCACTCAAATCGTCAGGATTATTATAGGTAATGTTGAATTCTGTTAATCCCCAAACCAAAGCATCGTTGCCAAAACGTTGGTATTTCTCGTTTGCGACAGAGATGTCTTCTTTTAGACTCATCATCATTGAACGCATTTTACTTACCGAATAAAAAATAACATCAGAACGCGTATAGTCTTTTGCATTGGGGTAATTGTGAAAGGTTAAGCCATCGATGAACCAATTTCCAGCATCATCCCTACCGGCAATACTCGTTTTATCATCTAACAGTAGGGCATTGTATAATTTTTGGTCATAGGCAGCTGCATCAGGTGCAAATATTTTGATGGAAGGATCAACAGATTTCATTCCACTGGCAGCTTCTTTAATGTATTTAGAAATTTCTTCCAGCGTAAAATTGTGAATCATATAAGGTTCATTTCCAATTGCCCAATACTTAATGTACAAATCATTATCAACATTGAAGTACTTTACTACCGATGCCGCCTTCTCTGCACTTTCGTATTTCGAAACCTGCATCATTGGTTCTGCACCAATGGCTTTAATCGATTTCACCCAAGCTGTGAGTGTATCAAGACCGGGTAGTTTTTGATCGTAACCATTTCCGACAATACGAACAATTTTTACTCCACTGGCTTCAACCTTTGGCCATAGCGATTCTTGAATATATCCTGGACGCCCCTCGGCTCCATCGGTTAACCACATGTTTTGTCCAAAAAGGTATGGACTTATTGGATTGGTCTCATTCTGTAATTGTTCTTTTTTACAACCCAAAATTGAAAATAAAATTACCAGGGCAAATAAAATTTTGTTTTTCATAATTCGATGTTTTTAATAATTCAAAAATATTGGTCAATTCCTTAAGCTCAATGCATTATAATTTATAATACATTCATTATAATTTTACGAGCACTGGATAATAGTAAATCGAAAAAAGATTATAGTTAAAGAGTATAAGTCTTATCTGCATTACATTCGTAACGATTAAGTCTATTTTATATATGCTTGAGTAAATAGGCAGAGAATCCAATAAATTAAGAATCTAAAAATATTTTTGAATGATTAATAGACTGAAGAAACAGATAATTTCGATATGCTTTTTCTGTTTGACACTCCTAATAGTTTCATGCAATTCAAACACCAATACAGCGAATTATTTGGAAATAAGAATCGATTCGATACTTAATGAAATGAGTATGCAGGAAAAAATCGAGCAATTGTATTACAATACAGATGGAAATGATCGGCTTGGAATTCCGCAGTTTACCGGCAGTGATGGTCCGCATGGAATTGGGAACAATGCCAAAGGATTTTCCAGCTTTCCAGTTACAATTGCCTTAGCAGCTACCTGGGATACCGATTTAGTTACCCGGGTTGGTCGTGCTATTTGCATGGAACAAGCTGCGCGTGGTCGTGATCGCATTGCAGGTCCTACACTCGATTTACTACTAGATCCACGAATTGGGCGTGCACCGGAGACAATTGGTGAAGATCCTTATTTGGGCGGACTTATTTCTGAAGCTTTTGTTAAAGGTCAAAATACAACTTCGGTTTTTGGAACCATCAAACATTATAACCTAAACACTTACGAATTAAATAGGCGAACCAATAATTATCTGAGTGACGAACGTAGTTTGGTTGAATTTTGGGGGTATCATTGGAAACGAACCATTCAGCAAGGCGGTGCCATTTCGGTTATGTGTGCCTACAATTGGGTAAATGGAGATAAATGTGCCGAGAACAAATTTTTAATTAAAGACTTACTGCGCAATCATTGGGGTTTCAACTACTACACCATGTGCGACTGGGGTGGCTTTAGCGATACCGGTAAAGCATTGGAATCGGAACTTGATTTTTGCGAGGGCAATGATTTGTACATTAAAGAATTGCCAGGTGGCGTTGAGTCCGGTCGTTTCGATAGTACATTGGTAGAACGTGCGACGAGAAATGTATTGCGAACCAAAATCATTTCAGGAATGATGGAAGAAAAGCCATTGGTTGCGAAGGATATTATCGACAACAAGCAACAACGAGAATTGGTGTATGAAAGTGGATTAAAAAGCTTAGTGTTGTTGAAGAATGAAAATCAAATACTTCCTCTCAAACAAAATTCCATTCAATCAATTGCTTTAATTGGGCCAAATGCTGCAGTACTCCCACTCGATGGACACAGCAGCTCGAATGTGCTTCCATCCTATCGTATTCCCGTCAAGAAAGCATTTGAAGACCTCCTTGATGCCGATAAGCTAATTTATGCGAAAGGCTGCAACATCAACGACCAAGATAGGAATCAGTTTGCAGCTGCACTTGAGGCTGCCCGTAATGCTGAATATGTGGTATTTGTTGCCGGCTTGGATAGCACCATTGAAGGTGAAGGTTATTTTCTTGACCCCGAAGCCGATGAAAAAGGAGGCGGTTCAGTTACACGTCCCGACAGAGCTTCACAAACCGTATTGCTACCTGGTTTGCAAAATAACTTGATTAATGAAATAGCCAAAGTGAACCCAAATATTATTCTTGTGGTCATTTCCGGCGGTACCTGTAGTGTTACTCCGGTAATCAAAAATGTAAAAGGCTTACTGTACGCTTTTTACCCCGGGCAGGAAGGTGGTCGTGCTATTGCCGACGTGCTATTTGGAAAGTATAATCCATCGGGGAAACTACCAGCGACATTGCCTAAAACCGATGAGCAAATCATTCCAATAAGTCCCGATTTTCGTGAATTGGTGTCCCGAGGTGTTGGCTACCGTTGGTTCGATTCACAAAACCTGCAACCCGAATTTGCTTTTGGTTCAGGAATAAGCTACACCACTTTTGAATACAGCAACATAAAAATCAATAAGGCAAAAGCCAAGATTGGGGAATTAATCGAAGTTTCTTTCGATCTGAAGAATAGCGGGGGAAAAGACGGCGAAGAAGTGGCACAGCTTTATTTGTCAACCGGTAAAATTGTTCCTGATTTACCAATGCCTAAAAAGCAATTAAGAGGTTTTAAGAAAGCGATGTTGAAAGCAGGAGAAACCAAACAAATTACTCTAATGCTCAGTCCTGAAGACTTGTATATATATAACGAAAACACGAAAAGCTATCAGGTTCCTACTGGGGAATATATAGTGCAAGTTGGTGGAGCTTCTGATCAACTTTCACTTAAAACTGAATTTGTATTGAAACAAGCTGAAGTTCAGGCCGATTTGTCCATTGTGAATATTCGCACACTCCCTGTATTTCCCCATGAAGGGGATGAGGTTTTATTTATGGCATCGTTAATTAATAACGGTACAGGTTCTACTAAAATGGGTGATGAACACAAAGTCACTTTCTATGTAAACGAAAAGGAAGTCGCAAATTATTATTCAAACTCCATAGCAATTCCTGTTGGTGGTATGCAATTAATTTGTGCTGAAAAATCGGGAAGTGAAAAATGGAAAGCAAGTGTTGGTATTTCTGAAATCACAGCAAAAATAGAAGTGTCAAAAAATAAGGATTTGAATCCACAGAACAATACATGCAGCGGACAATTGTCAGTGCCAAATGGAAAAGTTATTCCAATGGAGTTGGTAAATATTATTCAGTAAAATCAAGCTATATAAAACCTATGAAAAAACTAATTATAGTATCCCTGCTAGTTGTTAGCGGATTATTACCAGTAAATGCTCAGCAAAAAATTGTTTACAAAGATGCCACTGCACCTATCGAAGCTCGTATTCAGGATTTACTTTCGAAAATGACTTTGATGGACAAATGTCATCAAATTGATATTTGGCATCCTAAAGCAATCAAAACAAGTGATAAAGCAGTTTTTCAGAAATGCTTGAACGAATTAGGCGATACCATTGCCGATGGAGTTGGTTTTCTTCAATTCGATACCAATCTCGAGCCCGAGCAATATGCCGCGAATTTCAATGCCATTCAAAAATACTTCATGGAAGAAACCCGTCTGGGAATTCCTGCCATTTCAAATGCCGACGGTTGCCATGGTTTTATGGGAGCTGAAGGAACCGTTTTCCCTGTGCCACTTTCAATGGGTAGTACCTGGGATCCACAGTTAATTGAAGAGATTTATACTGCTATTGGAAAGGAAATGCGTACTTATGGAATTACCCATGCAGCCACTCCCGTGTTGGATCTTTTGCGTGATCCGCGTTATGGTCGCTGTGACGAAATGTTTGGCGAAGATCCTTATTTGGTTGGCGAATTAGGTGTCCATGCCGTTTGGGGAATTCAGGGGCGTGATCAGAAGATAGGAACGAATCATCTTTTGGCTTGTGCCAAGCACTTTGGGGCTCATAGCGAGCCAGAAGGAGGAACAAATTTAGCTCCAGTTAATGTTTCCGAACGTGTTTTACGTGATGTTCATTTTCAGGCTTTTGAACGCGTTGTAAAAGAGGCAAATATTCGCACAGTTATGGCTTCGTATAACGAAATTGATGGAGTGCCAAGCCATGGAAATCCGTGGTTGCTTAACGATGTATTGCGTGGTGAATGGGGATTTACAGGATATGTGATCTCCGATTTTGATGCGGTACGACGAATGATTTATCGGCAGTTTGTATGCGAAAACAAGGCTGATGCAGGAAAACGTGCGATAACCAGTGGAATGGACTTCGAATGTCCAAGTACGCGTAATAATTACTGTTTTGAGTTTCTTCCTGCCTTGATTCAAGCAGGAGAAATTGAAGAGTCGGTGCTCGATTCTGCAGTCGCCCGGGTTTTACGCACGAAGTTCGATTTGGGCTTATTTGAACAACCTTATGTCAAGCTCACTAAAAAATCTGATCGGCAAGTATATCAGGATAAGCATCGAAAACTTGCTTTAACTGCTGCTGAAAAAGGCATGGTATTACTGAAAAACGAAAATCAAACCCTCCCTTTCAAGGCCGACGAAATCAAAAAGATTGCGGTAATTGGTGCCAATGCCGATGAAGTGCATTATGGAACTTATTCCAATCCCCTGCAACCTGGAGTAAGTATTCTGGAAGGAATAACGGAATTTGGCTTAGGTAAATTTGAAGTGCATTATGCCGAAGGATTTCAGATTTATGAAAACGATACCTTGTTTGCAGCATCTGAAAAAACTGCCGAAAAAGCTGAGCAAAGAATTAAGGATGCAGTTGCCCTTGCAAAAACCTGCGATGCGGTTTTGTTAGTGTTGGGAGGCAATGAATTTACCAGCCGCGAAGGTTGGGCTGAAGATCATACTGGAGACCGTGTTACTTTAGATTTATTAGGACCACAAAACGATTTGGCAAAAGCCATCTTCGAATTGAATAAGAAGTGTGCTGTACTTTTAATCAATGGGCGTCCGTTGGCAATTAATTATGTGGCAGAAAATGCACCTGCAATTATCGAAGGCTATTATTTAGGTCAAGAACAAGGAACAGCTGTAGCCAATGTGCTATTTGGGAAAGTGAATCCGGGCGGAAAACTTACAGCAACTTTTCCGCGTTCCGCAGGGCAACTCCCCGTTTATTATAACCATAAACCCATTGTGCATGAGCGTAGTTATGTCGAAGGTTCCTATTCTCCATTGTTTCCATTTGGCTTTGGTTTAAGTTATACCACTTTTGCATATAAAAATTTAAAATTGAATACGAATAAAGTAATAGTGGGTGAACCTGTAAAAGTTAGTGTAGAGGTCAGCAATACAGGCAATCGTGAAGGCGATGAAATTGTACAACTATATATCCGCGACAAAGTAAGTTCAGTTACCCGCCCAGTAATGGAATTGAAAGATTTCAAAAGAGTTAGTTTTGAAAAGGGCGAGACCAAAACAATTGAGTTTATTGTTACTGCTGACAAACTGAAATTTTACGGTCTGGATATGAAAAAAATTATTGAACCTGGTGAGTTTGAAGTAATGGTCGGTTCCAGTTCTGTCGACTATCTGTCAGCAATTTTTACTGTAATACCTTAATTGAGTATAGTTATTTATTCAATAATATTTAATTTGGTCTGAAACTAATGACATATTGAACTATGGCTCCACTTTCTCTACTTCTTATTGTAATTGCAGCAGTTTCATTGCTGCTGATTTTGGTGTTAAAGTTTAAACTGAATGCCTTCATTGCTTTGCTGGTAA
>JAQIBQ010000376.1 GCA_027859005.1 Prolixibacteraceae bacterium
GCCCTGAAGGAAATCCTGGAAGCGATTTCCCTTTTGTGCAGGCAAGTTTTGACGATTCTGATTGGGAAAATGTAACACTCCCTCACGATTGGGCCATTGAAGGTCCTTTCCAAGAAGGATGGAATCCTGAAGTTGGTGGTGGCATGGGCCGCCTGCCTAGTAATGGAGTTGCATGGTATAGAAGAAAATTGGATATTCCTGCATCCGATAAAGGAAAATCAATCTTTTTAGACATCGATGGTGCTATGTCCTATGCTATTGTTTGGCTAAATGGGAACCTAGTGGGAGGTTGGCCATACGGATATAATTCATTTCGCTTAAACCTTACTCCATTCCTTCAAATTGGAGGTGAAAACCAATTGGCCATTCGCATAGACAATCCGAATAATTCAGCACGCTGGTATCCGGGTGGAGGCCTTTATCGTAACGTTTGGTTAACAAAAACCAATCCTGTTCATGTTAGCCAATGGGGAACATTTATTACAACTTCTAATGTGAGTTCTGCTAGTGCTACTATTAATCTGGCTATTTCAATTGATAACGATACAAACATCGAAGAAATAGTTGAAGTGATTACACACGTATACGAATTAGATAAAAATGGAGAGTGCATCGGGACACCAATAACACAATTCGAAACAAAAAAGATAACCATTGCCCCAAAAGCAAAGGCTACAATTGAAACTTCGGCTAGCATTGAAAATCCAAAACTTTGGGGACCAGCTCCAACACAAATACCAAATCGCTACACTGCAATTTCAACGTTAAAATCGAATGGAGAAACCATCGATCAGTACAAAACAAAATTTGGTATCCGCTCCTTAATTTTTGATCCCAATTCTGGAATAATTGTAAATGGAGAACCTATAAAAATACAAGGGGTAAACGAACACCACGACCTTGGTGCATTGGGTGCGGCTTTTAATGTTCGTGCCGCTGAACGAAAATTGGAAATATTAAGAGAGATGGGATGTAATGCCATTCGTATGGCACACAACCCTCCTGCATCGGAATTGCTTGATTTATGCGACAAAATGGGGTTTTTGGTTATTGATGAGGTTTTTGACTCATGGGAAAGGAAGAAAACACCGCACGATTTTCATCTTATTTTTCCTGATTGGCACGAACAGGATTTAAGAGCAATGCTTCGAAGGGATAGAAACCATCCTTCAATCATTATTTGGAGTTATGGAAATGAAGTAGGCGAACAATATACCGATATTGCTGGAGCTGCAATTGCTCAGCGACTTCACAACATCGTAAAAGAGGAAGACAAAACACGCCCTACCACAAGTGCAATGAATTGGGCAAAATCAGATTTCCCATTTTCGGCTGTAATGGACGTGATAAGTTTTAACTATCAGGGAGAAGGAATTCGTCAGGATCCTATTTTTGATGATGTAAAAGACCGTATCAAAACCAAACCTCAATACATTCCTTTCAGAAAAAAATTCCCTGGAAAAATGATTTTAAGTAGCGAAACGGCTTCGGCATTTAGTAGCAGAGGTATCTATTATTTTCCAGTAACTGACCTTATAAGTTCGCCTTCTCGCGATGGTATGGGCGGTAATTCTAAAGAAACACAAGTGAGTTCCTACGAACTATATGCTGTGGATTTTGGATCTTCAGCCGATAAGGTTTTTGCATCACTCGATCATCATCCGTACTCAGCCGGAGAATTTGTGTGGACAGGTTTTGATTATTTAGGAGAACCTACTCCTTATTACGAGAACCGGAGTTCATACAATGGAATTCTGGACTTGGCTGGTTTCAAAAAAGACCGTTTTTACTTGTATCAATCACGTTGGAAACCAGAATTACCTATGGTACATATACTACCTCATTGGAATTGGTCTGATCGTGTTGGCGAAATTACACCAATTCATGTGTTTACTTCGGGCGACGAAGTAGAGTTATTCTTGAATGGGGAATCTTTGGGTAAAAAGGAAAAAGGTGAATTTGAATATCGCCTTCGTTGGGACGATGTGATTTATGAACCTGGCGAAGTTAAAGCAGTGGCTTATAAAAATGGAGAAGTTTGGGCTGAAGAAGTAGTTAAAACAACCAGTGATGCTGCGCAACTTGCAGTTACTGCCGATAGAAGTGAAATTAAAGCTGACGGTAAAGACCTTTCATTCATCACTGTTGACATACAAGACAAAGACGGTTTGTTTGTGGCCAATGCCACCAACGAGGTTGAATTTAGCATTGAAGGACCAGGTGAAATAATAGCAACCGACAATGGCGATCCTTCTTGTATGGTAGAATTCCCTTCAACAGTTCGTCCTGCATTTAGTGGTAAGGCATTGGCCATTGTACGTACAATCTCAGGTGAATCGGGAACGATAAAAGTAACTGCAAAGTCAGCAGGACTAATGGAAAATAATGTTGTATTGAATTCGAAGTAATTAATTAAACTAAATAGAAAGAATAAAATGAGAATGGGTAGAATTTTAATTATTGGACTGCTTTTATTAAGCACAAATATTTTCGGGCAAGATCCAAACTTTCACATTTATTTGTGTTTCGGTCAGTCGAACATGGAGGGTCAGGGAGCAATTGAAACACAAGACAAAACGGTTGATCCACGTTTTCAGGTAATGGAAGCTGTTACTTGTTCTAATTTGGGCAGAACAAAAGGAGAATGGTATGCTGCCGTGCCTCCTCTTACACGTTGCTATTCCGGATTAAGTCCAGCCGATTATTTTGGACGAACAATGGTTGAAAACCTACCCGACAGCATCAAAGTTGGTTTAATTAATGTTTCGGTTGCCGGTTGTAAAATTGAATTGTTCGACAAAGACAATTACCAAAGCTATGCTTCAACTGCTGAATCGTGGATGAAAAACATTATCAATGAATATGGGGGAAATCCTTATGCGCATTTAGTTGAAGTAGCTCAAATGGCACAACAAAGTGGTGTAATTAAAGGAATTCTATTACATCAAGGGGAATCAAATACTGGAGATAATCAGTGGCCTTCGAAAGTTAAAGGAGTTTACGATAACCTACTTGCAGATTTAGAATTAACACCAGAAACAACTCCGTTACTTGCTGGCGAAGTAGTACATGCAAGTCAGGGAGGAGTATGTGCTAGTATGAATTCAATTATTGCAAAGCTTCCTCAAAGCATTTCAAACTCGTATGTTATTTCTTCAGAAAATTGTACCGATGCTTCGGATAATCTGCATTTTGACGCAGCTGGATATAGAAAAATTGGTACTCGTTATGCCATTCAAATGCTTTCATTAATGGGTATTGAAGTAACAGAACCAGAAGAACCTGAGGAACCTGAGGAACCTGAAATTGAAGGAACCGAAGCTATTTTTTATGAGCCAGAATGTGCTATCGTTGGAGAAAATTGGGATATAATAGAAGATATTGAAGCTTCAAACGGAGCATATATATCAGTGATGGATGGAATTGAAAGTATAGATGAAGGAGCAACTGCTCCTGAGGGCACTATCGATATTCCTTTCACTGTTTCTACCGATGGAACTTATACTATTTATGCTCGTTTAAATTGCCCTAGTGCCGACGACGATTCATACTGGGTAAAAGTTGACAATAGTGCTTTTGAAATGGTCAATGGCCTTGGAACAAGTGGCTGGCAATGGCTTACATTAAGTAGTTTCGACTTAAGTGAAGGGGAACATTTATTGACCATATCGTACCGTGAAGATGGAGCAAAACTCGATAAAATTTGTATTTCAGATTATGCAACTGCTCCCGAAGGAATGGGAGACGAAGCTGAAAACAAATGCGAAATTGGTACTCCTGGTGTTGGGGTTAAACAAATAGAAGCAAATGAAGGATTTTCATTGGGTCAAAACTTTCCGAATCCGGTAAATGGCAAAACAAGTATTTCGTTTGAAATCCCAAAAGAAACATACGTTTCGTTAAAAGTGATTAATATATTAGGAGTGGAAATTGAAGAGTTAGCCGGGAAAGAATTTGGTCAAGGAAAACATACAGTTGAGTTCAATTCAGAAAACCTTTCAGAAGGCATATACTTCTATACCATAAAAGCGGGTGATTACTCAGCAAGTCAAAGAATGTTGATTCAATCTAAAAAATAATACACCATAAAAACACAGTAAGTTTTTATGCCAAAAAAATGAGGCTGTCTGTTCTAATTCCAGACAGCCTTTTTTTGCTATATTATACCATACTATCTTTATAAAACACCCTGCAAAGAAAGCATCTTCACAGCATATCTTCGTCCTAATTTTCTGACTCCTTCAGAATTAAAATGGATATTATCTCCTCTTTCGGGACATCCTAACGAAGAAATTACGTATGCTGTTGGAACCACAGCAGGAAGTTTATTGATAATTGGATTCATAGCTGCACAAATACCCTTTTGATCAACGCCTACAACTTCCCCCGCTAAAAGTGGCACATCTTCAGCCTTTAATGACAAATCAGTAAGCATGTTGTTATAGATGGTTTTTACATACTCTGGCCATTGCTCATCTTCATTATTGGTTTCACCTTGATGAAGCAAAAAACCTTTTATTACGCCATCCTTCTGCGCTTCTTTTGCCAACTCAATCAAGCGGTCGTAAGGGTTTCCTCCATAGGCCTTAACTTTACTTGTAAACCAATCCTCGGCATAGGTCGAGTCGTAATCTTGATAAAGATCTTTGTCGAATAAACGAATATCACAACCACCAATGGCAACACTTATTACACCTACGCTTACACTTTCGGGAAGCAGAGCAACCATAGTGCGTCCAAAATAATCGGAGGGAGCAAGGCCCGCATGACATTGACTTAAAGGCGGTAAAGCCTCATACCAATTTCCCAATTTTCTATCTGTATCAGTGCATTCAACCGACGACATCATCTTAAAACGATCATCAACTGTTTTGTCTTGTTCCTGAATTTCAGCTGAACCTTCCATATTCGACTGTCCAAAACAGAGGTAGATATGAAAATTAGGATTTTGTGAATACATAGTAGCACTGATTAATAGTGATGTGAGTAATAATAAAATTTTAGAATTCATTTTTATACAGGTATTAATAATTAGTAGATTTAATTGATCACACAATTTTAAGGTAAATAGTTGCACATTCAAAAATAAAATACGAATACAGAAAACCAGAAGTAAGTAAATGCTTCAATTCCGAGAATAATTCCTTTATATACTTTTTGTTGCTTGCAAATATTTTGATTTTTGAAAAAGCCACATTACTAATTTTCGTAACCAAACAACCATAATTGCCAAAATCAAACGAGGAATAATTAGCCAACCTAGCGGTAATCCAATAGCAACAAATAGAAGAGGATCTTCTAATAACGAATGAGAAACAACAATATGATTATTCAGTAACTCAACACTCTTCTTATTCATTTTCCCTTCTTCAACCTGTGAAATAATTATGGCAGAGCCATAGCTTAAACCCAACATATTGGCAACTATCCACGAAAAAGTAGTGCTTTCTGGTAACCCCATAACTTTCATAAAAGGTTGAAGCACTTTAATAAGGTAGTTTATTATTCCAAATTCTTCCATTAATTTTTGAAAGAACATAAGCGACACAATCAGAACAATCACTTTCACAATTAATAGGGATGAGCTCTTAAGCCATGCGAGAAACATAACGGCAAAAGTAACTTCGTTTGTGGCAATCTGCATTCCAATGGCCCCTTCAAAATCAGGAAGAATAAAATTGAGTAAAACACCAGCAACAGCACTAATAATAAGGCGAAGTGCAAGCATGTATAAAATATTTGAACCCGTTTTCTTTATTACTGCAGCCTCAATAATAAAAGCATGAGAAATGAGACACATAACCGCCAATATTAATGCCGATCGATATTCAAACCCTAAAGTAGTGATTACTGCAATTGCCGAATAAATATTGGCAAAAACACTTGTAAGAAGCACAAGTGCAGATTTCCCTGGCAAACCAATTAGCGTAAAAAAAGGCTCAAACCAAGCTGCAAAAACTGCTAAAATTCCGGTATAATCGAGAATTACAACACCAAAAGTAACCGTCAGAATTA
>JAQIBQ010000439.1 GCA_027859005.1 Prolixibacteraceae bacterium
AAAAATATTTTTAACCCTTTAAAATTTATCACCATGGAAGAAAATCAAGAAAAAGTAGTAGCAATGCCACGCATTGGAGATCCTGCACCAGCTTTTAAAGCGATTACGACACAAGGAGATATCAATTTTCCCGCTGATTACAAAGGCGATTGGGTGATTTTATTTAGCCACCCTGCTGATTTCACTCCAGTTTGCACTTCTGAGTTTATGACCTTTGCCACAATGGAAGAAAAATTTGCAAAAGCTAATTGCAAATTAGTAGGACTATCAATCGATGGCTTATACAGTCATATTGCCTGGTTGCGCACCATTAAAGAGAAAATTGAATACAAGGGCATGAAAGATGTTGAAGTAAATTTCCCTTTAATTGAGGACATTACCATGGATGTTGCCACAATGTATGGCATGATTCAGCCTGGCGAAAGTTCAACAAAGGCCGTACGAGCCGTGTTTTTTATCGATCCTAAAGGAATGATTAGAGCTATTATTTATTATCCACTAAGCCTTGGTCGAAACTTTGATGAATTGTATCGTGCTTTAATAGCCATGAAGGCTGCCGATGAATTTGGAATTGCAACACCTGCCGATTGGCGTCCGGGCGATGATGTAATTATGGGACCTGCAGGATCATGCGGTGCTGCTAAAGACCGTATGGATGGTAAAGAAGAAGAACTAGATTGTAAAGATTGGTTCTTTTGCACAAAAAAATTAGACAAGGACAAAGTTCTTAAGGCAATATTGAAAAAATAGGTAGTAAACCTTCGGGCTTACTTTTCGGTTTATGATGATTGAAACCGTTTCTCGGCCAGAGTAACGGTTTTTTTAATACCCAATTGCCATTCCATCTTTTCTCGATTCCGAAGCACCGTAATAAACGCCTTCTTTTTCATCCCAAAGTATAGCCTGGTATCCACCATAACCTCCTTTTGAATTCTGAATGGTATGCCCTTTTGACATTAAACCCCGAATAGTTTCATAAGAAAAACCACTTTCAAGATAAACAATACCACCGTCTGACATTTGTTCGCCAGTGGGCTGACTGCTTCCTTCGTGTCGAATACGGGGTGCATCACCTGCTTCTTGTAGGTTCATTCCAAAATCAATTAGGTTAACTACAATTTGAGTATGTCCTTGTGGCTGCATAGCGCCACCCATTAAGCCAAAACTGATATAAGGCTTGCCATCTTTGGTGATAAATGCAGGGATTATGGTGTGAAACGGTCTTTTGTGAGGTTCATATACATTCATGTGATTTTCGTCTAAACTAAATAATTCACCTCTGTCTTGTAGGATAAATCCCAATTTACCAGGCGTCATCCCAGAACCCATGCCACGGTAATTACTTTGTATAAGCGAAACCATATTGCCTTCTGAATCGGCAACGGTTAAATAAATAGTGTTGCCTTGCTCTAATTCACCAGCAGGATAGGAGTGAGCTGCTTTTTCTGAGTTGATTAATTCATTACGTTCACTTGCATATTCTTTCGAAATGAGTTGTTCAATTGGAAGGTTATTGAAATCCATGTCGGAGTAATATTTTGCTCGGTCTTCAAAAGCTAATTTCTTAGCTTCAATAAACAAGTGCATATACTCTGCTGAGCCAAAGCCCATTTTTGCAACATCATAGTTCTCTAATGTATTTAGCATTTGTAAAACAGCTGTACCTTGTCCGTTAGGAGGCAATTCCCATACATCATACCCTCTGTAATTAGTCGATATTGGTTCAACCCAATCGGAATGGTGATCTTCAAAATCTTTCATGCTAAGAAAACCACCTTGAGCTTGCATGTAATCCACAATTTTTTGTGCAATTTCACCTTTATAAAAAATATCTCTTCCCTTACTGGCAATCAATTCAAGGGTTTTTGCTAAATACGGATTTTTAAAGACTTGCCCCTTTACAGGAGCTTTCCCGTTGGGCAAGAATATTTCTTCAAAACCCTCGTAGCGTTTTAAAAATTCACTTCGTCCCCAATAGTATGCGATCAGTTCTGAAACCGGGAAACCATTTTTTGCATAATTTATAGCGGGTTGTAAAACCTGATTCATTTCAAGCTTTCCAAATTTTGCATGCAATTCGAACCAACCGTCAACACAGCCTGGCACAGAAACAGGCAAAGGACCTAAAGCAGGAA
>JAQIBQ010000534.1 GCA_027859005.1 Prolixibacteraceae bacterium
ACCCATAACTATTGATGCTTTTAATCCTAAACCGATATTTTCATCAGGCAAGAAGGTGAATCCCGAATTTGTTTTCCCAGGTGTTGTACCTTCATCGATTGAAGTTGATTTCTCTTTTAGATTAGTAGAACCACTTTTACTCATGTGGTACCAAGCTCCACCTCCAAAACCGTAAACGGAAATACCTGCAAACGGAATTCCTGTGTTGAAAAGTGCTTTTCCATCGACATACCAATAACGATAACCGTCTACCGATCCGAATTGTGCTGTGGATGTAATTTCTACCTGATCGATAAACGTAGCATCAATTGCACCTCGGAAACCATTGCCAAAAGTTGGATCAGAATTGTATAAATTTAGGTCACCCTTAATTTTCACAGCACCCATATCGACATTAATGCCAATCGCGTCGAGTTCAATTTTATCGAACTCGAAATGTTGAGCTCCCGATTCGGAAGCCATTTTACCCCATACGCTTAGGGTAGTTGTACCTTTCATAGCCTCCTCTTGTAAGGCTATGTCTAAGTCGAATTTTAGACCTGCACCAAAGCTTCCATTACGATCTCCAGTAACCATTTCAATGTTTTTGATTGATACAGGAAAGCCTGCAATGCCGTGTGAAGGACTTGCCAAGCCCCAGGCTCCCAGATCGAAATAAGGGCTTTCACTCTTTACTGTAAAGCCTTCGAATTTAATTCCTTTGAAATCAATTTTTTTCAATATCCCAATCTCACCATCCATTTCGAGTACTCCATTTAGAACTGCTTGAGCAACAAAATTACCCTCGGTATTATTCATTTCGATAGTGGATGTGGGAAGTATATTGATTTTTGATTTTACAAAATCGATATCAACAGTATCTTTGGGAGCTATAGAGAATTGATATTTCAGCTTACTTTTATTGTTAGGTGAAACAACATTATTTTTTGCGATTAGCCCACTATAATTAAAAGAGGAATCAGCAATCGACATTTTTATTCTTCCTTTCATCGATCCCGATTGCAAGGAACTGTTCACCATGTCTATTTTTAACGAGTCGATGCTAGCGCCCCATCCGCCAAAGTCACCTTTTGGATATTGAATGAGGTTGCTTCCTGCTAACGATCCGGTAATACCTACTCTGTCTATTAACAGATTGGTAATTGCAAATTTGGGATTTTCGTCATCGAAAGTTTTCATACTTTCAGGAAGCGTCAAAGTAGCCCGTTTTATATAGAATCCTTTCCATTCGGTTGTTTTTTTACCTGTGTAGATCGCGGGATAAGTTATACCAGTAGGATTAATGGTGTCGGAAAAATCGAAAACCATATCCTGAATTTCTATTTTGTAACCTTCGGCACCTGCCAGTTCACATTCATCGAGCGATGCACTAGCCATCCATTGCCAGGTGTTTCCATAGGGTTTTGAATGTCCTTTGAAATGTGCTTTTACTTGCGCATTGGCGTCGTTGTTACCTACAGGGGTCATCCAGCTACGAGGGAAAGCTACATCTGCAGCAATTTCTAGGTCGCTCATTCCTTCACAGTCCCACATCACATAGGTTCCTAGGTCGGAAGAGGTAGGAGCTTTGAACAAAAAATCCCATGATTCCTCGCTGTTGTATCCAAAATCTTGAGCAAGATAAAGAACGGCCTTGTCCATACCGCCTAATCCATCTTTATGGAAACAAATATTTTTGCCACCTAAACCAATTCCAACATCGGTTCCTAACGAAGGCAATTCAACATAGGTTGTAGCATTTAGTGTTCCTTGTGTGGGAGTAAATCTCATGCCAACAATACCCACAACAAACTTGTATCCATCAAAATCATTATCATATCCAATGGGTAAGGTAACGGGTGTTGTTCCTGTAAATCCACTTACTAATTTTCCAAGACTAGCTGATTTTTCATGAATTTGTTTGAATTTTAATTTATCGCTTGCAAAACTGTAGGCTTGGTCTTCAAAATCGTTACCTTCTGTTTCGGTATAAGGAGCATCTACGTCGATTTTAGCATAGGCTTCACCGCCATATACTTGATTCTCATTATTTACTTGTAATCCAGTGAATTCAACCAGAATATTGGCTCGCATGTAGGGAACATCAATAGATCCTTCTCCTGTTAAAGAAGAAGGAGAACCTGATACTGAGATTAGCTTTATTTTGAAATTACCGATGGAAATTATACTGTCCTTCGCTAGTGTTTGTGAGCCCGGAGAAGTATTTGTTGGTGCCTCGGCAAAACATTCGCCGGGACAACTATTTTTCTTTTTTGACACAGGCATTTGCTGAAAAACACCATCGTTAGACATTACGTAACTCGAATCACAAACTTGTTGGTCAATACGTATTGAATCTTTATTGTAATCCAATTTAAAATTCCAAGCGTAATAGGCTGCCGAGTCAGGTAAAAAAGCAGTAGAAGTAGAATCACTGCCATTAATGAAATTGAGGTCGTAGCGGGTATAACCATTAAGGTCTGTTGTATGGGCATAAATTTTTGTGTCATCATTACCAGTAAATGCGATGTCGAGTACTGTACCTCGTTTTTTAACATCGGTAAGGTTTTCGTTATCGGAATCCATTATCCATACTTTGATTCTTCCACCTGTTATAGCCGATTTATTAATTTCGGGATTAACCGAAACTGAAAAACACGGTTTCTTATTTTTTGTCCATTTTCCCTCATTAGCAGGTTGTTGTACCTCCATTTCGAAACAGGTAGCCAACAAAATGGGAACAATTTTTAGCCTTCGGGCAGCAGAAGTGTAATAGGGCAAGTTGTTTGTGTTTAGATACTTAGCTCGCCAGTAATAAGTTCCTGTATCGGCAATCGCATCGAAACTGGTACTTATATTTTTGAATAAATCGTCACAGTTATTACCACTTTTCAACTCATCTCCGACGGGTATTTGAACTGTTTTCGATTGCATTAAAGAATCGAATGATTCAGTTTTAGATAGTTCAAACAATACATTTGCAGCAGCAGTAGAGTAGGAATTGTGACCGTGAAAATTAAAGTTTTCTAACTCTTGTGCTGAAATTAAATTCAGCATATTAGGTGAAGGTATTGTTAGTCCAGTTTCTATTATTGTGTTGACTTGTATTGAAGTATCTACTTTTGGAAAGAGTGCAGTAGGTTGCTTTAGTCCAATCACAAAGCCAGTTTCATTAGTTGAAGCAGTAACAGTAGTACCATTGGCTTTAGTGAAAGTAGCCTCTGTTTTCCAAAAATATTTTTTTCCTTCTTCAAGGTTTTGCATCCATGTTGCAAAAGCTTTAGTTTGATCGAGGTTACTAATTAACCAACTCGCTTTTTCTTGATTGATTAACTGCTGGGAAGCTAATGGACCTTGAGGAAAATTGATAGTTGAATTATTCGTAAAAGTTTGCGTTGAATTTTCATCGTGAAGGGAAAGCTTCATGTTCACCGAGCGTATATCATCAGCGTAAGGTTCAAATTGGGTTACCAAGTGTGGAGTGATCCAAGGTATGGTATCGTTTATTTCAGGAAATATATTGGTGTACAAGACTTCATTCGATGATTCTTCTACTGTTTTGAAGATACCCAGTTCACTTTTCCCTTCATGCGACGAAGCTGGATTGTTATTGGCATCGAAAGCTTGGATGATCCAGACGAAGTGAGTTACGTTGAAAAAATAATCGAATGCCATATCGGATGGTAAGTATTGATACGAAGTGGTGTAAATGTCGTTTTTCTCGAATAATACCTTGTTGCGATCTATGGCATCGCGAGGTGTTTGACCTTGGTAAATAGGGCAAATTTTGAGTTTGTATTTAATTTGGGTACGCCCTGGATTGTAATTGGTAACAGGTGTCCACAAAAATGTAGGATAAGCATTTATTAATAAATCGTCGTCGACAGGTGAAATAAGTATTGGTGGCTCTGGTATATATATCGAAAAACCAGTACAATATTCTTCCCCGTTTGTTATGTTTTTTCCATACTGATCATACACAGAGACACATATTTCATAGTCTCCTTCGGGAATGGAATTGGTTGATAATGCCAGACTCATTAATCGTTGATTAAAAGTAACAGAATTGATATTAAATATCTTGTTCCCGTTTAACATGGTAACAGAAGGTGCTGTAGGAATGTTAAATTTTGGAATGGACGGGCTTTTGATGTTTGTTTTTATTACTCTATCTCCTTTTTCATTGGTGATATTAAATCCAAGACAACAATTAGGAAGATCTTTTGATGACATGTTGCTAACGACAACCTGTAAAATAGTAGGATCTTCGGCCCATACTGAAATTTCAGAAGGAACCGGATTTCTAACAATCATCTTAACATCAACTTGCGGAAAAACCTTTATTAAAAAGATATTTAGGAATAGGATGGTCAATAAAAACGACAATTTCATGGAGGGATATTTAAATTTATAAAAGTCAATTTCACTTAAACAGCTATAAAACAGATATCAAATTACATAATAATTATTTAAGAAAATAATAAAAACTTAAAAATCATAACTTTTTCATACACAAAAAGATTGATAAGCATATTTTACTCTTAAACTGATAGACTTTTTTCTTAATTCGAAAAGTGATCGTTTTTAAATAAACAAGCTTGGATCTATTTTAATAAAATTCATTATTGAAAACTCTTTTGCTTGCAGAGCTTCACTTTTTACTATTTTTATATTTATTCAATTTTGGTAGCTGTTTAGTATCATGTATCAATATGCCCCGTCCGAAAGGCATTCAGCCGGGCGGGACGTATCAGGAATTGAGTCGTATATTATTTTTACTGAATCTATATTTTGTAAGATTCAGATGTATTCATGTCGGAAAATATTTTCCATTTAAAAAAGAACATGACTAAATTCAACTCAATATTAATACTAAATAATTACGTTTACTCAAGGTATTTATTTAATTTTTTTTCTAGTTTACTTTATAGGCATCAGACTCAACATAGCCACTAAATGAGTGCGTAATGGTTGCCGAAGCGTCTTCCTTGCAAATCCCAGTGAAACTGAGTTTAGTTTCCGATGTTCTTGTAACTGTACCACTTATGCCCCAATAAATTTCATCTTCTCCATCTTTAATTAAATCGGTTCCTGAAATTGTTAGCTGACAGTTGCCTCCATCGGTTCCAGAACTTTGATTAATTTCAATGGTTCCACCAACAGACACTGGTACATTTGTAATAATTACGACTAGTTCGGAACCAGTTCCTCCCATATTAACTGTTGTACCAAATTGCATAACTTTGTTTGTACTTGTACCTTCAGCAACTGTATTGCCATTCATTTCTAATTTGTAGGTAGCACTTGCATCTGTACTTAGGGGTGATGAATCATCATCACCTTCGTCGCATGAGCTTAATACGACACTAAAAAGAC
>JAQIBQ010000545.1 GCA_027859005.1 Prolixibacteraceae bacterium
GTGAAGTATGACAATGAGTACCCGTCAGAATAGGGTTTCGAAGACTGTTGGGTTAGACAGAAAGTATGCAAAAGCATAACACATTAATATTTTCCCCACAACTTTTCCATGTGATCCGATATTATCTTAATAATACTATTTAAAAAACAAGAAAAGGAATAGTAAATTGTTGCTATTATTAAAATGTCCATGAATACCGAATTTTATCCCGATAATTATCGGGACGTGATTCGTGTTGTTTCATAATACGCTTATAATTAAGCTGTAGCTCTCCGAAGTTAACAAGTAAAGAAAGTTTGCATTTTGAAACCATCAAGTCGTTTATAGATTGCGCTATCGATTTATCATTTATCTCTAAAATTATTTTATCAAAAACAATAAAGTCAGCATAAAATTTATGTACGAACACTATCTCTTTGTAGTTTACAGCATATTATTTTTCCCTTTTGTCTAGAATCTCGAATAAACAGAATTCTTATTCCAAAGCGTTTTTATATACAATTCGTGGCTTTACTAATTTGATTCAGTGATTTGATTATTTGGATGTTATGTCTGTTTGTGAAATAATAAAAAGGAATAATCTTTATCAGCTCTAATATTCCTTTGTTTCATAAAAATAGAAAACCGTCTAATTGGCAATGAATTTCAAATTTTAAAAGTCAAGTGTACTAAGCTAAGTTGGTTGTGACTTTTTGTTTATCATTTCTAAATCTGTTTTTTTGTATTTATTGTCTCCTCTTTGAGTCTTTTTAATCTTCCAACATTCAATTGCAGTTTTTCTAGGAACAGTAGGATTGTCTTTTAAGAAGTCTCTTATGTACGTATTGTACTCAAATTGTGGCGCAATTTTTTTTAATGATTTATCCCTTTTGTTTTTTGATGAAATATCGAACCATTTTTCAGCAGCTTCTTCTAATGTTTTTCCTTTTGCAGACTTCATCCAGTTCATAAATTTCACGTTAAACTTAAATTTGTCTCCGATTTGTTCAATGAAAAATTCACTTACAGTTTGAGTGTTGCTATAACTGTCTGTAATTAATGTTTTCAAGGTCAGGTGTTCGGTATTCCAATTTATTTTAGATGTTACCTTTTGGGAATTTTTTATCTGTTTTTCTCGTTTTCCTGTTGACAGAAACTATTCAATTCTGTTGGTCAAATCTATTTGTCCAGCTTGTCTGTCTAGCTTTTCGACACAACAGAATTCAATCAATTCTTTCTTATACCAATAAAATTCCTTAAAATCTTTATTGGATATATTTCTTGTCAATTCTGGTCGTTTATCCATTTTCTATACTTAGATAATCAATTACTTATGGTGATGAAATTAGTACATAAATTTAAACATGGCATTAATAGGGTAATAGTGATTCTAAATCATCAATTCAAGTTTTTTCTCAAAGTGAAGTCTTGAATTAGATATCAATAAAAAGAATAAAAGGGCAAAACCAGAAGTAATGCCCTTTTATAATAATGTGCTGATAATTGTTCTTATTCGTTAAATAATTTACTACTTTTTAAGAATTCATACGTTCCTAGTTTTGCCAATTCTTTAGTGTCAATTTTCTTTTTATCACCCACAATTACAATAGCAATTGGTTTTTGCTGAATGTTTTCGGTGTAAAATTTGTTAATGAAATCCATGTTTGCATGTTCGTAGTTTACCTGGTTTACTTTTGTAGGATCTTCGGTATAACCTAAATCTTCCCATTGTTCAATGTAGTAAGTAAGGTACCTGTCAGAAGGACGGCTTGTAATTGAACCAAACATTAAGTTGTTTTTCACACTTTCTGCTTTATGTGCTTTTAGTGGCATCTCTTTTATTAAACTGTGAATAATGCTAACAGCATCGTTTGTTTTATCTCCTTGCGTATCAACAGTTCCAACCATGAATGCTGGTTTTCCTGTAACGTCAGGTGTATGGACTGATGCACGAGCTGAATAAGCCATTGAGCGGAATTCACGTATTTCTTGGAAGAAAATGTTACCTAGGCCTTGTCCGAAATATTTTGAATAGGCTTCTATTTCAGCATCTTTATCAATTGAATAATTATCGAGAGCAGGAACCATTACTGTTATTTTACTTTGACGTGTACCGGGTTTGTTCACCAAATAAACCATGTTTTCAGTAGGTTTATTTATTTCACGTGTAAAAAGTTCGGGAGCAGCTTGGCGGCCTGAGGCAAAAGCTAAACTGTTTAATAAGCGTTCTTTTGATTCTTCGAAAGCTGTGTTTCCAAAATAATGTACAGATGCTTCGTATTTTGTAGCTTCAATAAAATCACCAGTAAGGCTGTTGATATTGATTTCACTTAATTCGTCCCACGATAAACGATCGATATAGGGCGAATTTTTACCATAAATAAGGTATTGTGATGCTGCTGCAGCAATGCTCTGAAAATCTTGTTTTTGAACGTCCCTGTTGTTCATTTCGGCACCAATTAAACTGTTGTATTGTTTAATGTCAAGAGCGGGCATTAAAGTAACCATTGATATTAATTTACAAGCTTCTTCTAGATTTTTTTCTCTTCCCGAAATTGTAACAATCAAATTGTTTGCGTCTGCTGAGAAACGATACGCACAACCTAGTTCACCAAAGCGTTTTTTCAATTCGTGTGGTTTATAGTTACCTCTAACGCCTGCATTATTCATAAGTTGAGCTGCAAAACCAAGGGTTGGAATGGTTGAGGTGCCTACTTTGTAATAAATGCGTAAGTTGAAAATGTCATTTTGTGTATTGTTTTTGTAGAATAAGGCAACTTTTTCGGCTAATTCCGTGCGTTGAATGTCTGTTGTGAAATCGATATATTTTTGTGCTCCAACTTCTGTTTCCATTCGCGTGTTCATGTGTTTTGCAAATTCAGACTGAGCTTCAACTTTTTGGATTACAGGATCAATTTCTGGTTTTTCTATTTCTTTCAATTTTATATTTCCGCGCGATGATGTTACTTCAACATACACGTCGGTTAAGTATTTATTGGCTGTAGCAACAATGTCTTCAACAGTTATTTTACCGAGTTCATCAAAAAATGAATTAACCAACTCAGGTTCTCTGTTAGTTGTGAAAAAATCTAGGAACATATTGGCGCGTTGAGGATATGATTCCATTTCAACAGAATAATTTCTAATGTAATTATCGCGGACAGATGTTAATAGTTTTTCATCAATTTTTCCGTCTTTGATTTCATCAATTTTGTCAAAAATTAGATCATCAATTTCTGAAGGTACCATTTGGCGCATTTGGGCCATATCGTAATTAGGGATGGCTAAAATACCACACATACTTGCCGATTTTAATGGTTGATAGAAAGCTTGAATTTGCATTACATCACCATCGGTTTGCAATTGATCCAATACACCAATCGATGCAGAATTCGAAAGGATTTCAACAAGTAGATTCATTTTAAGATAATCGTTGTCGCCCACATAAGGTGCATTAAAACTCCACATTCCAACGTTGTATGGAGTTTCTCTTAGTTTAATTCTTTTCTTTTTCTGAAGGGCAACTTTTTCAATCGATCCATCTTTTGTTAATGGTTTAGCTTCCCATTTGCCAAAGGTTGCTTTAATGTCGGCCTCAATTGTTGTAGGATCAAAATCACCAACTAAAACCAATGCCATGTTTTCTGGTACATACCAAGTATTAAAGAATTCTATCAAGCGAGCAAGAGAAGGGCTTTTTAGATGTTCGCTGTATCCAATAACTTCTTTTTCGTAAGGAGAACCTTCCCACATGTTTGAGAATGATTTTGAAACGAAATTACTCATAGGATCTTCGGCGTACATGTTGTATTCTTCGTAAACTGTTTCCAATTCAGCCTGAAAATTTCTAAAAATAGGCTTGGTGAATTCGTTGGCATATATTTCTAACCAAGCTTTTGTTTGTTGTGGTGGGAATGTGCTATGAAAGTATGTGTAATCATAGCTTGTTCCAGCATTTATACCCGATGTTCCAATTGATTCAAGAAGCAATACAAATTCTTTGGTCTGAAAATATTCACTTTGAGCAATTGACGTTTCATTGATCTGTTTAATAATTTCAGTTCTTTGATCTTCGTCTTCAGTTATTCTAAGTGTTTCAAATAATTCAATTACTTTTTCGTAATGTACTTTTTCAGCTTCCCAGTTTACAGTACCTACATTTGTTGTGCCATTGAACAGAACATGTTCTAAATAATGAGCCAACCCTGTTGCGTCAGAAGGGTCGTTAGCACCACCAGCTTTTACTGCTACTGCACCATAAACTTCAGTTTGAGTATGGTCTTCGTTTAGGATTACGGTTAGCCCGTTTTCAAGTTTAAATGTTTTTACTTCATAATTAATTGAAAATGCTGATATTGATCCAGCAAGCAATAAGAAGAATAAGAGGTTTAGTTTTTTCATTTTATAAATTTAATGTTAAGCTTCATTTTTCTATCTATTCAGGATAAGTAAGTCTAGTAAACGAAATATTACATCTTTTTTTTTATTTTTTAAGTAAATACTTCCTTTAAGTGATGTTTGGTTAGACGAAAGCTTGTATTTTTTTGATGAAAACTTATCTCTAACCTTCTATATATGTTCATGTGATATCTTTAAAACCCGCGCAGAATAGGCATTCCAGCGCAAAATTCACTTTATTTTGATTGTTCATAAATTTGTGAATAAAATATCATATATTTGACGAACAGACTAAAATATTTGATTAAGCATGAATATTCTTAGACTAACAGGGGTTTTCTTATTATTTGTGGGTTTTTTTTCTTCTTGTGTTAAAGAGGTTTCTTATTACGAAGATGAAATACCAAAAGGTAATATTGTTTTGAAGAATCAATTGACTCAACGGGTAAGTGAGGACATGATTCTTGAGATTGTTGAAATTAAAGATGCTCGATGTCCGGTAGGAGTTGTATGTTCTTCTCCAGGCGAAGTTGGAATTGGTTTCAAGGCTTATGTAAAAGGGGATTTTGTAGATTTAGAAATTGCTTTTAATGAATTTAGCAAAAATGATGAAAATTGTATTGTTTGTGATAGTCATTTAATAGCAATTAAAGACGTTGAGCCTTATCCTTTTGCAGATGGCACCCAATTAGATGCGAATGACTATCGAGTAGTTATTACCGTCGAAAAACAATAATACACATTTTACTTTTTCTTATAATACGAATTCAAGCTAGAAGATGCACTATAAAATAGTGGATCGCTAAGCAAGAGGAACATCTCTTGTGGCGATGGCGGTGCTTTACGTTGCTGTTCTGTGAGTTCAAGTAAATGATTGGGAACTGCTTTACTATCACCGTTAAAAGTTACCCATTGGTTTTCCCATATGTATTCACCCGGATAGTTTTTTTTAAGTATCAACTCACCTGTTTGATAATCCTCAATTCGAATTTCTAAAATAGTTTTGGCTCTAATCTCTTGTTCGTAAGTAATTACGTCGGCTGTTACTGTTCCAAATACATCATATTCTATTCTTTTATTGTCGGAGTATGAGCCAACAATTAAACTATCAGATTCGTAAATTTTTTCTTTTTCTCTTTCGTAAAGTTGTCCTATTTCAAAATCTAAGAATTGAACGCTTACTACTTCATGGGGTTTAATTTTAAAATCTTCAGCCATTTCGGGCATGTAAAAACTGGTAAATTGATTGGATGCTTTTTTCTCAACGAAATCAAATAAACGTTTGTAAAATATATACGAATTGATCTCGTAATTTGAATGATTTTCGGGTTTGTATTCAACAACTGTTTTTAGTATTGCAAGTTGTTTAGCTCGTTCTAATGCTGTATCAATGCCTTGGTAGTTGGCTTGTTTATTCTTAACCCAATTCAGTCGATTCAAGGCTAAACGTGCATCAGAATAATTCTCAGAATCAAGCAATGCCATACCGATATCATACTGTTCGTTGAATGCTAATGTTTCGGCTTTTTGTAATTGTTTGTGAAAGTATACAACTGGTTTTAATACTTCGAGTGCTGCAGGGCAGCGAGAAATCTCGTCTGCCAAATCGTTCAGTTTTGTATAGCTCTCAACAATGCGTAAAAATTTATCAGTTGAATTCGATGCTGAAAGTTGATTTATTTTTTGAAGGTTGTAATCCAAAGCCATTGGATAACTTTTCTTCACCAAGTCTAATGATTTTTTTGAATCGGGATTATTACGCAAATTCTTAACTGCTTTCAAAGTCGCATCGTAATAATTTCCTTTTTTGAAGGCTGAATTAGCTGTACTGCATGCAATAACTATAAAAAGTAAAGATAAAATAGAACTTGTTCGGAGTAATTTATTCATGTCTTAGTTTTCAGAATTTTGATTCAAATATAAGCTAAAAGTTATTCAATATATTTTCAGCTCAATACAAGATGCATTCCAACTAAAAATGGGAAATATTTTCAGTTAAATTGAAACGTTATTCGTACTAAAAGTATTTGTTTTTGAAGAACATTCAAAATTGATAATTTTTCGACACTAAAAGGATTCGTCGGTTTATTCGCTTTCGAAGACTTATTTCTAAATAAAGTAAATTATGATTCTAACTCCTCTTTTTCTTTGTGGAGTGTAAAAAAAGTAAGTTCGCTATTTGAGTTGAATCTGATAGGAATTCCCGACGTTCCACAGCCAGTGCTGGTATAACCGGTAAGTTTTTTAAACTTCCAAAGTCCTTTGAAATAGTTGCTCCCGTTGTATAAATGTTTGAAAACGGGTTTCCCTCCTGGTAGGCATATTTGCCCACCATGGGTATGTCCGCATAAATATAGGTTGTAATTATTGGCCGAAGCAATGTCGTACATTTCTGGTGAGTGAACCAATGCAATTTTAAATCCAAGTGGTGATTTTTCTAAGCAGTTTATTGCATTATCGGTGAAATAATAATGAACATCGTCGATACCAGTTATGTGAATTTCCTCGTTATTTAGTTGAATCGTTTTGCTTTCGTTGTTGAGTAAATGAATACCCATTTTTTCAAATTCAAAAGCCATTAAATACGAGTCGTGATTTCCCAAAGTAGCATATATTCCAAGTGGTGCATTAATCTGATTTACTAATAAACTTAAAGGTTCAAAAACAGCTTGGATGCTTCCATGGTTTTCCATTCTGAAATCGCCAGTAATAAAACATATGTCGTATTTCTCATTTTTAATTTTTGCGATAATGGAATCTACAATAGGCGGATTCCCATCAATGTGAAGGTCACTTAAATGTAGAATTTTTAGCTGCTCAAAGCTTTTTGGTAAGTTGGGAAACTCAAGATTCAATTTATTGACATCAATTGAAAGAGCATTTTCTATTCCTTTCCCATAAAAGCCTAAAATTTTTAAACACCAAACAAACACGTGCAATAATTTTTCAAAAAGTTCCCAATGCCGAACTCCAGTAGATCCATTTCTTCGGTTCTTTTTTTGACTGCTCTCTAATGCCGATCGTGCAGCTGCCCAAATTATTTGTTCCTCTTTCATAATTCAATTTTGAAAGGAATAAGTTCAGCATAATAATTATGGAAATCAACTTTAAAACAATATGCTTAGGGAAGTAGCGATTCTGCTATTTTAATATCAAGGGGGTTGGTGATTTTAATATTTTCAACATTCCCTTCAACTAAATTTATCTTTTTCCCAAGTCGTTCCAATACGGTTGCATCATCGGTAAATGAGTTGTCAAAGCCAAAGTTATATGCTTCTTTTATTTCAGAAACATAAAATGTTTGTGGCGTTTGTATGGCAACAAAATTAGATCGATCAACGGCTTTGTTATTGTTTTTATCAGTAATTCGAATTGAATCGATTAAGGGAATTGCAGGTATTGCATTTCCTTTTTCCATTGTTGTTTCAATACATCTGCGTATCGTTTTTTTGCTAACAAGTGGTCGAACACCATCGTGAATTAAAACAATTCCTTCTTCTTCAATTATATCGATCCCATTTTTTACACTGTAAAAACGTTCGTCGCCTCCTTCTACAATGGTATGTTCTGTTTCGAAGTTATAAGCAGCACACATTTCTTTCCATGTATCTATTTGGTTTTTTGGCAATACAATAAGTATAGAAATTTGTGAATTAAATTGTTTGAATACATTAATGGTATGCATCAAAACAGGTACTTTGTTTAATAACATAAATTGTTTTGGAAGTTCAGATTTCATTCTACTTCCGCTACCTCCGGCAACTATTAATCCAAAAAGTTTCATGTTAAATGCGAATGAGGTTAATCAAGGCTTTTCAATCATTAAATCATTTCATATCTTGAGTAGCCAAGATAGGCATTAAATATAGTTCAATAAAATTCTTAGCACTTTTACGAATGAAAGAAATTATAGGTTTTCTGAATAAGCTAGAACAAAACAATACGAAAGAATGGTTTAATGAAAACCGTGCTGTTTATCAGTCGACCAAAGAGCAGTTTTTACATCTTTCCGAAATTCTAATTTCTGAAATAAGAACCTTCGATTCTGAAATACCAGCAATTGATCCAAAGAAATGCATGTTTCGAATTTTTAGAGATGTACGTTTTTCTAAAGATAAAACCCCCTACAAAACAAACTATGGAACTTTTATTGCTCGCGATGGTCGTAAGGGAGGTAATCCGGGTTATTACATACACATGCAACCTGGCCGGTCGTTTTTAGGAGGTGGTATCTACATGCCCGATCCTGCTAAGCTGAAAGCAATACGAACTGAAATATACAATTACCCAACGGATTTTATTGACTTACTAGAGGCTTCTGATTTTAAAGCAAATTTTCAGCTTTTCAATACCAATAAATTGAAAACCGCTCCGAAGGGTTTTCCAAAAGATTTTGAGTACATCGACTTGCTTCGATACAAGTCGTATGCACCATTTATGAATTTGACAGATGAACAAATTCGAGATCCCAACTTGATTGATTTTGTGGTAGGAAAATTCAAAATACTTGCAGCATTTAACCAGTATTTGAATAGTGCAATTGATCCAAAATAGAACATCATAATTAATAAGAAAAACCTAAAACCAATAGAATGAAAAAATGTTTTCTTATAATGCTTCTCGTTTCAGGTGCAATACTTGTAAAGGCTCAAAATTTACAACTACACTATGATTTTGGTCCCGATAGAGGCTACTTAACCTCTACCATCGAAAAATTCGCTCCCGATAATTATGGAAGCACTTTTTTCTTTGTCGATTTTAATTATTCTCCCGATGGACCTAAGGAGGCTTATTGGGAAATTTCTCGTGAGCTGAAAAATTGGGACCTACCAATATCATTACATCTTGAGTACGATGGTGGTTTAAATACTGGAATGCAATTTAATAATGCCTATTTATTTGGGGGCGCCTATAATTGGAATGCCTCAGATTTCTCAAAAGGCTTTTCCTTTCAAGCCTTATACAAACACATACAAGGAAATCAATCTCCTCATAATATTCAGTTAACAACTGTTTGGTATTTACACATGCTTGAAGGAAAATTGTCGTTTACTGGCTTTGTCGACTTTTGGACAGAGAAACATACCGTATCGAACGATGGTTTTGTGAACGATTTTCAGGATGTTGGTTTTGTGATTTTATCTGAACCTCAGTTGTGGTACAAGCTAAACGATTCGTTTTCGTTAGGTGGCGAAGTTGAATTGAGTTACAACTTTGCAGGCGTTGCCGGAATGAATGCATGCCCTACTTTAGGTGTAAAATGGATTTTTTAATTGAAGAGCAGTTGATCGAATAGTTGTTTTGATTTGTGTTTAATGCTGGTAATGAATACCTTGTTCTGGTTTGTTATTTAAATAACTTTAATAAGCATTGTTATGAAACTACTCACAAAACCAAGATCATTTCCTTTTATTGTAGTTGTCTCTCTTCTATTATTTGTTAGTTGTGATTTATTCGATTCTACTTTTGATAAAATAAACAACCTGTTTGGAAGCGAGGAAGAAAAAGCATTAACTGTAGTTCTGGATTTGCAGGATGAAGCATCCATCATTGTTGATGAACTGTTTGCTTCCAACATGGATACTCTGTCAGTAATTGATTCTATTTACAATTATTTTTCAAACAATAAAGATGTAGAATTCGTTGAAGCCGATTCACAAGGAGTTGCTGTTGATTATAAAAATGGCATAAGTGGTGGGGTTTTTATTGGGATATTACAAACTCCAATTACTTTTGGTTCTGCTGGCGATTCATTACTATTTGATGATGAAAATGACGCACAATTAAAAAGTATTCAGGAAGATATTGCTCCAACATTAAAGAACAGTAAAACCATTTATTTCGATGGAGCCTATACTCAATTTAAAGAAACAAACGATCAGGTAATTGCAGCTGCAAATGCTGGTTTTGCAAAAATAGGGATGGATGCCTTCGATCAATATTTAGATGAAAAAGCAACTATCGACGTTTTATCTACACTAGACCAATATGGCTTGATGCATATTACAGGACACGGTTGGTTTCGGAATTACAAGAACAATGAAGATAAAGGATTTATTGAAAATAAAACGACTTATTTACTTACTGGAGAAAAAGCAGAGATAAGTAAAACCTTTGGAAAATATTACGCCGATATTTTAGCTAAGGATATAATTATTGTTAGTTATAAACCCGATGACGATAGTGATAGAAGAGAAAACCGCTATTGGGTAAGTCCCAAATATGTTGGTGATAGAAATACTTTTCCTGAAGAAGAGGTATTTCTGTATCTTGGAATATGCAATGGAGGCAGAGGATTTTGGCGTAATGAGCTAGGAGAAAATAATGGGATATCGGCTGTTATTGCTTATGACTGGTCGGTTTATCCTCATTGGGAATACAAGTGGGCTGTGAAATTCTACCAAAAAATGTGTGATACATCTAAAGATTTTCCGATGAAAATTGGAGAGTGTATAAAAGAGATCGTACTCAAAGAAAAGAAAGGTTATTATAAAGAGTGGGGGATTGATGAAAATAACAAATATTGGAAAGTGTATGTTCGAATGATACCATCAGGAAATATAGAATTTACCTTTTGGCAAGCCATGCCGATTATTGATCATTTTCAGATTGGCTTTACTGAGGTCGAAGCTAAGTATACTGAGTATTATGGTGGCGAAATACCGACTGGGACAAGAATGCTGGATCATGGAGTTAATTTTAATGATTTGAATAGCACTTTAAAAATTGAAGATAATAGATATACGGCTAGCTGGGAAGATATTCCTATTCTCTATACTGGAAATGATGATGATGTTTGTTCGGGCTCAATTTCATTTGTACTCGAAAATGATGATCCTGATTATTATCCTGATGGAATGATGGTAAATATTGCAAATGACGTAATACTTCATGCAACTAAAGGTACTGGTGAAAGAATGTACAAATACGATTTTTCAATGAATGATTCAGAGTTTACTTGGTCTAGGTCTGCATCTTATATGTCATTTAATTTGGTTGGAGTTGAATCTTGTTCAAATTTCTATTACGAAAACACTGACCAAGATGCGGATGGTAAATATGTATATGAAACAACCGGAGAAAACTGCAAAGAGCATACAATGGTAACTTTACATATTGTTTTTGAAAGAGAATAATGACTGTGTTTGTTCAATCTGAAATTTCGTTACAATATCTTTGTATAATATTTTTTGTGCTTTCATCCGATTTGTATACTGATTACCAGTCTAAATATTCATGTGGAGAATCACCAATTAAGTCATTTCCGGTTTGCCAAATGGTTGTAGGTTCACGAGGTCGTACTTAAGAAGCATAATTTCTAAAAGCTACTGATTATTTTTATGATTCCAGTTGAGACAAGTGATGAACTTGGATTATTGCGCTGTGCAAGTGTGCAGATGCTAACAAAAAATAATATGGCTTATAATGATCTAAAGGGATGTACTCCAAGTGAAATTAGAGCTCAACAAAAGCTAATTACGTAACACTAATTCTGATATTATCGAACTAAGTTCGCCAACTGTGTTCTGTTTTTAACTTGAGTTTTCAAGTAAATTCTGCTGGTATGGTCTTTTACTGTTTGCAGTGTAATAAATAAAAGGTCGGCAATTTCTTTGTTGGTTTTCCCTTCGCATACCAAATTAATAATTTCGCATTCACGCTTAGTTATACCGTATTTTTCACATAGTGCTTTGAAATTTAAAAGCGATGACCTTTTGCCGTCCTTAAACTCTGTTGTAAAATATTTGAATGTAATGGGCAGCCAAACATTGTATATCGAAAAAGAAATAATGAAAATAATAATAACCCATTCGTAGGCATTTCTAAAGTATATTGAAATTGAAACTACACCTGAACTAAGAATAAGAAAAGCGATGGATTTGAGTTTATAAGCTCTTTTGTCTTTGAATATATTTTTTGTGGAAATAAACTGAATAGCAATCCATGCGCTAAGTACTAAGTTTTCATAAAAGAAAAACTCGGTTAAATTTTCCAGGAGAGTAGCAGCATTGAAAGTAAAAATACTTGTTGTAATAATAGCAACCGACAAGATAAGCAGTGTTAATGCTTTAATTTGTTTTCTTTTTCCTTTTTTAAGTAGTAGTGATATGTACAACAAAAACCACCACGAAGCCAAAAGAAAAGGGATCGCTAAAAGCAAAATTAGTGAAGAGAACTTTTCAATTATGGGATTATTTGCGAATTCAGATTGCAAAAAGAAAGTAGAAACTACTTGCCCCCAAATTCCATAAAGAATAAACACGTGTATTAGTAACTGTTGAAAAAGGACAGCCGTATAAATTCTATTGTTTTTCTTTCTCAATTCATTGGAAAGCAATAAGCCATATGCAGCCGATGCTAAACTTATAATGAAGGTGAGAATGAAAAGTATTTGTACCATTTTTTAAAGATATGCCTTTTGAAATATATTCGCCAAATATAGGAACTACTTAAGTATTGATCTACCTACTAAAGTAGTATCCTAACAATTCACTACTTAAGTAGCTATTGCATAATGAGTCGATTGCATACTTTTGATTTGAAAACAAAAAACAATGTTATGGATACGATAAAATATTTTCATCAGCCAACAGTAAGTGAAAGCTTAGGCAACGGATGGTACTTAATGAAGAAATACTTTTTATGGTTGTTACTTGCAGTAATAGTAAGTGCAATTGTTGAAGGACCTATGAAATTTATGCAAGAAGGTAATGACTCGATATCTGCAGGTTTGGTAGTTTTGGCTTTAATCGGATTGGCATTTTTTTTATTAGTGCGCCCAATCATTTCATTTGGAGCAGACATGATGTTTGTTCAAGCTGCTCGCGAACAAGAACCCAATATTAAGTGGATTGTAAAAGGATTCAAACAAAACTATTTAAACATAGTGCTAACCCATTTATTAATGGTAGCAATTATTGCTATTGGCTTTGTTGCACTTATTATTCCAGGTATAATTTTAGCCTGCCGTTTGGCATTCGTTCCTTATCTCGTAATGGATAAAGAATTGGATCCAATTAAAGCAATTGAAGCTAGTTGGCGTATGACTGATGGCTATGGATGGACAATTTTTGCGTTAGCCATTGTTTCATTCTTTATTTTTATTGGCGGAATTCTATGTTTCTTTGTTGGAATATTTCCGGCTATGATATGGGTGAGCTCATCTTTTGCTAGTTTGTATCAATCTATATTGATTGTGAAAGAGCAGGAAGCACCTACAACAATTTATCGAGAATAAACCCTATCTAACTTTTTGAATAAGCCTTTTTATAGAGGCTTTTTTTATGTTTCGATAGTCCAGTTTGTTCACAGTAAAAGCACGTTAAAATGCAATTTTTCAAAATTCCGTACATAATGTTTGAATCGTTTTAAAAAAAATAAATGGTAGTGGGTTCTTTTTCAGTAAATTATTTAATGCGAATCAAATCCATTGAAGAAAAGCGATTTAGAATGCTTTATTAGTCAATTAAAGAATAGTTTTACACCCTTTAATAATTTACAAGAGCATTTTATGAGTTTTCAGAATAACCCACATTCCTTTCATATTCCGGTTATGGGATTAGGATACACAATGGATTCCCCCATTAAAGTTGCCCATTTGGGTATTTCATCTGCTATTTCGTTGGTTGATGATATCTCGATGGAAAAGTTACGGGAATTTTATTGTAACAAATTTAACCTACCGTTTCAGTCTATTTCTTCAAAAGCTGAAGATCACAGGGCAAAACGTATTACAGCCTATTTAAACACGGTAAAAGAAATCGTTGGTCGCAAATTCGACGAGTTGAAGAAGACTGTATCGCAAAAAGAAGAAGAGTTTGAAAAATACATTCAATTGTTACCCGATGTATCAGAGATAAAGCAAAAATTTAATCAATTTATTCATTCTGAAGATTTTAAACATAAACTTTCGGATTGGGTGAATGAAAATTTAATTGCCGGGGAAATTGATGTGAACATTATGTCGAAGCTGGATCGTGATCGTTTTAAAGGGGCTGAAAGATTACCTTCTATACAGAGCGATGCTCAATCGGCTCTGCGTGGTTTTGCCATGAGCGATTTGGGTTCATCATTGGTCTTGTCGGCCGGAATGAATCCTCGTCTATACAGCTATTTGGAGGAGTTCGACGATTTCTATCCAAATGCAGCAATGGAATTGAAGAAGAAAGTAATTCTTAAAGTAAGTGATTATCGTTCAGCTTTGATTCAAGGTCGTTTTTTGGCTAAAAAAGGAATTTGGGTTTCGGAATACCGGATCGAATCGGGATTGAACTGTGGTGGGCATGCCTTCGCCACCGATGGATTTTTAATGGGCCCGGTTCTAGAAGAATTTAAGAACAACAAAAGTGATTTGATTAAAGCAGTTCACGACATTTACATCAAGGCTTTAGAAGCTAAAGAAAAACCAGTTCCCGAATCGCCTTTACTGGTTAAAATTACTGCTCAGGGTGGGGTTGGGTCCAATGCCGAGCACGAATTTCTGCTTAACTATTACCAGTTGGATTCCATTGGATGGGGAACACCTTTTATGTTGGTTCCCGAAGCCGTTTCGGTAGATAAAGCTACATTAAAAGTCTTGTGCGATGCTAAGGAGGATGAATTGTACATGAGTCAGGTTTCTCCCCTAGGTGTTATTTTTAACAACGTAAGAGGAGCTGGAATGGACTTGTTGAAAGAGGCTCAAAACAAAGAAGGCAAGTATGGTTTCAATTGTACAAAAAAATACCTGGCATTAACGCCGGTTTTTTCAGAAGAAGGAACTTGTATGGCTTAAAAGGAATTTCAAAAAGCAAAAATTGAAGAACTGAAAGAAGCTGATTTGTCGAC
>JAQIBQ010000563.1 GCA_027859005.1 Prolixibacteraceae bacterium
GTGTTTAGCTGATCACCCGAATTTGGATACAAACCAATTGCCGATGCCGAAATAAACAGTTTCTCGGTTTCAATAATTTCAAGCTCGTTTAGTATATTAACTAATTTTCGAGTTGTTAGAATTCGGCTATCGTATATTTCAGTACGGTTCTTTTTGGTCCAACGTTGAATAACAGGTGCCCCAGCCAAATTGATAATTACATCGGCTTTTTGAATGATTTGTTTCCATTCTTGGAACGATGCATTTCTTTTCAAGGCAAAGAATTCAACTTCATTTGCTGATAGTTTCTCACGAATTGCTTTTGCAATAAATCCCGATGCTCCTGTAAATGCTACTTTCATTGCTAACTAATATCGACCTTTACATTCAATTAATTACATTGTTTCTAAAAAATGGTCTGGTTCAAATAGAAACAAGTGGAATCTATAAAAGTTTTATTACTGAATTACAGTCGTTTCAATTTTTTTTAACAAAAATTGGTATGCATATCCTGCTTTCTGTCTCAAAAACCTATTTTTGTTAAAAAACAAATGATATTTAATGGCTGGCTTTCAAAAATCGTTGGAAAAATTTCATCAATGGAGAATAAATAAACTAAGCACAAAAACCTTTGTGGTTATTTTAAGTATTTTAATAGGTATTCTTTCAGGATTTGTTGCTGTCATTATCAAGAATGCAGTAAAGTTAATGCACCATTTATTGAAAGTATTTTCGAATGAAGACATGCACAACTACCTCTTCTTTGTTTATCCTATAATTGGCATTACACTCACAGTACTTTTCATTAAATATGTTTTACGCAAACCTGTTCGGCACGGAATACCAAACGTGCTCTATGGCATTTCTAAACGAAAAGGTTTTATCAGCCTGCACAACACTTACTCATCAGTAATTACTTCAGCTTTTACCGTAGGCTTTGGAGGATCGGTTGGACTGGAAGGACCAACAGTAACCACCGGAGCAGCCATCGGATCTCAATTAAGTAAGTTTTTCAGGCTCGAATATAAATATGTTGTTTTGATGTTGGCCTGCGCAAGTGCCGGATCGATGGCTGCCATTTTTAAGGCTCCCATTGCTGCCATTGTTTTTGCAGTCGAAGTCATCATGATCGACTTAACAACATTTTCACTCATCCCCTTATTGCTTTCAACGTCATCGGCAGTGGTAATTTCCTACCTCTTTTTAGGCATGAATGTACTTTATCCTTTTGAAGTAGAAACCACTTTTGTATTAGAAGAACTTCCATTTTATATTGTTTTAGGAATTGTTTCAGGTTTGGTTTCGGCCTATTTTATTAAAACCTATAATTATATCGACAAACTTTTTCACCGGTTAAAAAATAAAAGAACCCGTTTACTGATTGGAGGAATAGCACTTGGGGCTATAATCTTTATCTTCCCGTCGCTTTATGGCGAAGGATACGAAGCCATTAACAGCGGGCTTGCCGGCAATACCGACTATCTTTTTAATGGAAGCCTCTTTGTTTCGTTGAAAGATAATTATGGCGTTATGATAATTTTAATGGTTATGGTTGTTCTGTTTAAAGTGATTGCTACTTCGGCCACTTTTGGAGCAGGAGGTGTGGGTGGAATTTTTGCTCCTACCCTTTTTACAGGAGTAAACACAGGATTGCTGTTCGCAATGTTTTCAAAGAAAGTACTTGGCTTTACTCACCTTAACTCCAACAATTTTGCACTAATCGGAATGGGAGGCTTAATTGCAGGGGTGCTTCACGCACCACTTACAGGAATATTTTTAATTGCCGACATATCTGGAGGGTACAAACTTTTTGTTCCTTTAATGATTACAGCTACTTTTTCGTACCTCACTGTAAAGGCATTCACTTCAAATTCGGTTTATAACCTTCAGTTGGCAAAAAGAAAACAACTGGTAACTCACCACAAAGACAAACAGGTTTTGGCCATAATGAACGTGTCCGACCTAATTGAAACCGATTTCATGATACTCAAACCTGAAGATAAATTGCGCCAGTTGATTGATGCTATATCGATATCGCACAGAAATCTGTTCCCAATTGTTGATGAAGAGGGATTAATGGTTGGTATGGTGAAGATGGATGATGTAAGACACTTGATCTTTAAACAAGACGTATACGATAAAATAACCCTGAAAGAATTGATGTATATGCCAGAACACTGGATTTCACCAACCGATTCGATGGATGAGGTTGTGAAAAAATTTGAAGCAAGTGGTCGCTACAACATGGCGGTTATTATCCATGGTAAATACAAAGGTTTTTTATCCCGTGCGAAGGTCTTTTCACGTTACCGAAAACATGTAGAACATTTCTCCCACGACTAGGGTTAAGAAATTTGAGAATTGAAATAAAAAAAAAAAAAAAAACGATCTGAATCAATAACGATAAACTTCAAATAAAATGAAACCCACACTTGTAATATTGGCTGCCGGAATGGGAAGCCGCTACGGAGGATTGAAACAATTAGACGAAATAGGCCCAAATGGAGAAGCAATTATCGACTATTCCTTATTCGATGCCATTAGAGCTGGATTTGGTAAAGTAGTTTTTATTATTCGCAGAGATTTTGAAGAAGCATTTAAGGCACAATTCGATCATAAATTAATTGGGAATATTGAAGTTGAATACGTATTTCAGGAATTAAACGACTTACCCGACGGATTCACAATTCCTGAAGGTCGTGAAAAACCATGGGGAACAGGACACGCCATTCGTGCTGCTCGCAATGCTGTTACTACTCCATTTGCGGCCATTAATGCCGACGATTTTTATGGTGCCGAAGCCTATGCAACCTGCGCTACCTTTTTAAACAACGAGGTTTCGCCTACACTTTGCAGTATGGTTGGGTACCGTTTGGACAATACCTTATCCGATCACGGTTCGGTTTCGCGCGGATTGTGTGTATGCAATGAAAAGCAAAACTTAGTTGACATTGAAGAGTTGACAAAAATCACGAAAGAAGACTCAGGAATTGTATACTTAAAAAACGAAACCCAGCATCCCTTAAAAGGTGACGAAACTGTTTCGATGAATTTTTGGGGATTTCACCAAACCTTGTTCAATCATTTAGAAGAAGGTTTTATTGAATTTCTAAAAGAAGAAGGAAACGAGTTGAAATCGGAATTCTTTATTCCTTTTCACGTTGACGATTTAATTAAGGCCAATAAGACACAAGTTAAAGTTCTAACCAGTAATGCCAATTGGTTTGGTGTAACCTACAAGGAAGATAAACCTGTGGTGGTTGAAAAAATTAAAGAATTGATTGAAGCTGGAAAATACCCTAAGAAACTTTGGTAGACATTTTTAATAAGAATTTGGTGCAGCTTCAAAACTGAAATTTGTCGTTTAACTCCGTTGATTTCGATTAGAGGGAAGCGAAGCGACGAGAAATCTGTTTATTTTAATCACCAACCATTAATGTACAGATTCCTCCTTGTTCCTCGTCGGAATGACACGTAAATAAAACCGTCATTTCTTATTTCAATCGGAAGAAGCAATCTGTTAAGAAAAAAGGAATCGTTCTCTACAAAAAAGAACGGTTCCTTTTTTATAATAATCATTTCCCTCTCCTTTGAGGAGAGGGCCAGGGTTAGGTGAATATCTCCCCCTTTAGGCTTCGACGTGAGCTCAGTCGAACGGGGTTGGGGAGTAGACTACTCACGCCCCATTAACATTTCCAATGTTTCTTCAATCATAATAAACTCTTCCCCATTGGTAAACTTATATTCTATTACACCATACTTTTTACTATAAAGAACATAGTTTATTTCTTTACCGGTAATTGAATCTGGCTCTAAGTTATAACTGCCATAAAGTTCCTCCAATTGATAACTTCCAATTTCAAGGGTATTACCACTATAATAATCAACAAGTTTATAACTTGAATGTACAAAACCAAAAACTCCAATCCAATATTCAATTGGGGTAATAGTTGAACCAGATTTATAGCAAGAATCAGCACAGTCAATTTGGAGCATAGAAGATATAAACCGCTCATAATTTAGATCATCACCATCATCTTCTCCTACAGCATAAAGGAAAGCTGTTTCAACACAAAAAGAATCAACATCCATTCCACTATTATAAACCAAAGTATCTCCTTCTTTAAAATAAGGAAGTATCTCAGGTGCAACTGTAGTATCCTCTTCAGAATACATATCAATTATAAACTGACAACGCATAAAACTAAATAGTAGCAATATTAGAATTAAATAAAAACTATTCCTTTTTAAGCAATTTTTCAATTTTCTCATAACCATTTTGTGTTGTGGTTTTTATCATATATATACCTAAAGGAAAACTTGAAAGACTAAAGGTATAGCTTGTGGTATCCAAATCAGTATATTCAACCTGAATCTTACCGCTTGAGTTTAAAACAGTAATACACTGTAATATTTCGTTACACAAAACTGTAAGATTTCCTTTTGTTGGATTAGGAAAAATAGAAATATTTGTTTTTCCCAAAGTATTGTCCTTAACACCTGTTGCAATGCTGGCTGACTTCAAATTATCTTCTTTAAAAATTGGGTCACACTCAACACAGTAATCATTATACTGATAAGTAAATGGAAGGTCAGAATCATAAGTAGTTCGCATATCAGGTACAACTCCAGCAATGAATTTATAACTTGAATTACCTGTAACTTTAAAGCCGGACTGAAATTTCACTGAATATCTAGCAAACACATGTTCCGATTCTGAAGAAATATCTTTCACCTGATTTTCGATTATATAATTCATGTATGTTGCTACACTTTCACTCGCATTTACTTTTGTTAACCAATACAAATTATGCAGCACCATGTAATCTAGACCGTTATAATAACCACTTCGCCATTGATAATCTGGATCATTTACTCCATTCAATTCAGGCCAAACAAATCGATTTGGACAAGACCAATCAAAGCTATCAAAATTAAATTTCGCAACCCATAATTGATAATGTTGCATAATAGTTTTAAGATGGGTCTGGTATTGAAAAACTAATTGATGTTCCTTTGCCTAACGTACTTTTTACCCAAATTTTACCACAATGTTTGTCAATAAAGTCTTTGCAAAGCATTAAGCCAAGTCCTGTTCCTGTTTCATTAGCTGTACCAGCTGACGAATTGACCGGTGAAAAGCTAAAGAGCTTATCAA
>JAQIBQ010000048.1 GCA_027859005.1 Prolixibacteraceae bacterium
TCTTTGGACCGCTCCAGAAATACACCATGCTTTTATTGCAAAAAAAACATCTGATACTTATACAAAACAATATTTCAGTCTGAAATATTGTTTTTATTAAAATAGATCAGAACTATTTATAAGTATTGATGTAAGTTACTCTCACTAAAAAACTATATTTAATGAGCGATTCAGTGATTGATTCAAACGTAATTCGCCTTAATAATACCACCAATTCGTTTATATCAAAACACTCAGAGTAGCCCAAATAGTAAAATCTTAGCGTTATTGAAAGATAGACCTACGTAAAAAATGCTTAAAATGATTTTAAACTACAAAACGGAAAAACTACCACTACACTTCATTTCGTTAGGAGTAATGCTATTACCTATTGGAATATGGCGAATAATAGTTTTAGACTGGAGAGGGATATTTTTTTTCTTATTATCATTGCCTCTTCTGTTCTTAAGATCTGGTATAACAATAGATACTCAAAATAAAAAGTTAAGAAAATACATCGGTTTTTTCGTGATTAAAATTGGGAATTGGGAAGATATAAAGTCGATAACGAATCTTCAAATCATAGAAACAAGAGAAACACATAATATGCATGTACTTTCTTTAAGCAGAAATGAAACCAATGTTGTTTTCATGCTAATAATGACTCTACAAAACAAAAACATTGAGCTCATGAAAGGTGAAAAAGATTTTATTATAAAAAAGGCAAAAGAGATATCTAAATCACTTAAAACAGATGTAATAAATAATTCATAATAGTAAAAAACACTAACCAGAATTGCCAGTTCAATTGATCTTATCTCATAAAGATTTTATCCCAATTACAATTCAAGATGATCTACAAAGGCGTCATTGTATAATTTATTATGAGTGATTGACATGACAGCTTGTTGATTCAATTTTTTGCAAACAAAAGTGTGCAACCATTTTTTGACATTGGTTAAATTTTCAAAAACTTTGTTTTTATATTTCTGCTTAATAAAATGCCATATTATCTCTGATGAGATTAGTTCAGGACTGTATGGTGCTATGCGTATCAGTCTAATATTGTTCGGGATTTCATTTTGTTGTAAAGAGTGAAATCCAGCATTATCAATTATAATGATTTTGAGTTCTTTGGGCTTATGTTTTGAAAATTCAATTAAAGACTTATAAAATATCTCGCTTGTAATATTTCGGGACTCAATGTTTCAAATAATCGTTTTAAATTGGGGAAAATATACTACAAAATACATCCAATTCATTGGGGAAAAGTTTATGCCACTGAAGTAGTAAAAGGGTTAAACAATTTTGGATTCAATATTTTAAACCTCCATAAAGTTGAAGCAGTAGTCCAAACAGAAAATGTAAAATCTATTCAGGTATTAGAAAAATTAGAAATGGCTCGCGAAGGATTACGAAGAAATATTTTACCAATTCGAGGAGAATGGAAAGACAATTACCATTATGCGATTGTTGAAAGTGCCCCAAGAAACGGACAAAAAAAAGACGAAAGATAATCACTTTCGTCTTTTTTCTATTTATCATGTAAGTTTACATCGACCAAGGTTCGGCAAGAATATCTAGTTCATCGGACCAACGGGTTTGTAATTTTACTATTTCATCTACGATATCGTAAGGTAGTGGTTCAATGCTTTCGGCAGCAACTAAAAATTCCTGTAAGTTTTCAGCTCTGGCAGTTGATCCAACAGTTGCTCGTACTTGAGAAAAACTATGTGCAAATCGGACACAGAATTCGGTCCAATTCTCAATTCCTGAACGTTCAAAAATGGGCGCTACTTCAAAAGCTCTTTTCTGGAAAAATTCTTTCCAAGCAAAACCAGGTTCATCGCGTAATTTATGAACCGGACCGCCAGATACAGTTCTCATGGCAATAATTGGTTCACTTTTTTCACGCAACAATTCCCACAACTGATTAGACACAAAACGTTGTAAAGGATTCAAATAGAATATAAAGCCATCAACAATTCCTTCAGTATTCCCTGCTCGTAGAGCTTCGTATGCAATATCTGAAGTCCATGGAAAAACTTCCATGACAAAGCGTTTTACCAAACCACTTTTCTTAATCTTTTTCAATTCATCCACGATATTTCCTCCCATAGCAAATTCTTTTGCCAATTCGCCACCAAGACATAACTGCCCTAATTCAATACTAGAAATCCCAAGTGGTTCGGTATTTTTTAGGATATCGGCATTAAATTCTTCAAGGGATTCTCCTCCTATTTTAACAATTAAAGATGGAACTTTTGACCGATCAATATCAAATGCGGCACGTAAAACATCTAAGGCATCGTCGTACCAATAGCTGGTATGAAACCAAACCCCCGTATCAATTGCTGCTTTTGCAATTTCTACTCTATCGTTGAATGATATTTTTGCATCACCCAAACGAGTTGTTCCGTATACATATGGTGTAATATCAGTTAACAAAACTGATTTTTCAGAAAAGCTAAAATCTTCCATGTTGTTCCCATTTTATAATTCAACTACAACATTAAAAATTTAAAATGAATTTAGAAAATAAAAACAAAGTATACATGATAATATACTATTTTTAATCACTTATAAATTCCATCGACACAATATACCAGCCATTATCCCCAAATTCGATATTTCTATATAATCGTATCTCCTTATCGTAAATAGCTAAAAAATGGTTGTAGCAATTGGTTAGGGATATATAAACTAGCAAATCAAACATATATTGATATGCTTCAATTTAAAAACGATTATTTCGGTTGATAGATTAATTATACCCAAGAAATGCATTTGCACTTTTTATCATTTTCAAAATCGCAGTTTTGCCTTTCGCAAAAAAAACATATTGAGTCTTTCAAGTTCTGATAATGATATAAAAATTGAGATCTAACAGAATGTAACCTGAAAATTATTTTCATACCATGGTTTGTTTTTGGTATGAAAAATTAAATGTCAAATATTTTATTAAAAAGCCACAAGGATAATGATTATTTGCCCTATTTAATTCAACACCGAAGATTACAATCTTATGCTAAGATTGTGGTTTGGAAATGTCACTCAGAATTATGTCGCATCGCACTTCCCTTCCCGATCATACAGACGAAGCAATGCAGCTCAGAAACGAAAAACACAAAAGCATTAAAAAATATTATTTACTCTTTTTAGAAGATATTAAATTATTTGTAGAACAAAGGAACTAGATTTAATTTACACCTTCAGCATGACAAAGATCGTGCTGACTCGATTTCATTGTATTTAGTTCCTTGATAAAGAAGAATTCTTTTTCACCAAATGCTGGTTCTAAATCGTTTAGCCACATAGCATCGGCATTGTATTTTGCAAAAAATACTTTGTTAACCCACTCAGGATTTCTGGCCTGAATAAAACGTAAAACAAAAGCTTTTTCGCCATTTATCTCTGTAATACCAATAACATGTACTTTTCCTGGATCACTTGACATACTTGGTCCACGTACGGTTCTACATATACCACTTACTTTATTATAAGCATCGTTGAAAATATGGTATGCTTCGTCTAAGGATAATGCGAAATAATCTCGGGCTCCTGTATCTCGGGCAATGAACATGTAATAAGGAATTAGACCTAAATCAACCTGTTTACGCCACATTTTGGCCCACAAATCACCCGAGGCATTGATATGTTTAAGAATTGGAGATTGTGTTCTGATTTGAGCTCCAGTTGCTAAAATTCTTTTAATTGCTTCTTGAACAGCACTTGTTTCCAAGGCTCTTGGATGATTAAAGTGAGCCATAATACTGATACTTATCCCACTTTTTATCGTTTTCTCAAACAATTGTAATAAAGCACCAGCATCTTCATCAGTAGTAAACCGATATGGCCAGTATGTAAGTGACTTTGTTCCAATTCTTATTGTTTTCAGATTTGGTATTTCAGCATCGATTAAAGCATTAAAATAATATTCAAAAAATTTAGTTTTCATGATTGCAGGATCGCCTCCTGTAAATAAAACATCTGTAACTTCGGGATGGGCTTTAAGATAGGCAATCATCAAATCGGCTTCTTTCATTGCAAATTTGAAATCGTTTAGAGAAAACTGAGGCCATCTAAAGCAGAAAGTACAATAAGCATGGCAAGTTTGTCCTTGACTAGGAAAAAACAACATGGTTTCATTGTATTTATGTTGTATTCCAGCTAGTGGTTTCCCATCAAATTCAGGAACATTAAATTGCTGCCCTGATGGGTTTGGATTTAATGATAAACGGATGTCATCAACCACTTTCTTCAAAACACTTTTTTCGGTCTGTTGAAATAAAGCTTTTTCTACAGCATCATATTGAGCTTGATCTATCATTTCCTTTTGAGGAAAAGTTAAAATGAAAAATGGATCATTTTCGAAATTAGTCCAATCAATTAATTCATCAATTATATAACTACTTACTTTAAAAGGGAGAATCTGACCGACGATTTCAATATCTTTTATTTGTAAATCTGACAGATTACTTAGCTGTGAAATTTTTTTGAAATTATTTAGTGTGTAAGCTTTATATCTCATTAACATCAATTGATTTTAGAACAAAAAATAAATAAATATAATCTGTAGTACAAAATTTGGAATGCAAAGGTACAAAAATCAAAGGTTGATTAAAAATGACATATGTTTCAATGCTCTTTTATATTTAGTGCAATTGCTCTAACCGACTAGTATCAAGTCTTAAAAAAGTAAAAAGAAGTATGGTGAAAAACCATAGCGAAGATCCACCGTAACTGAAAAAAGGCAATGGAATACCAATAACGGGGGCTAATCCAATAGTCATTCCAATATTAATTGTGAAATGAAAGAAAATTATAGACGCAACACTGTATCCAAAAACACGACTAAATACAGAGCGTTGCCGTTCGGCCAAGATTACTAATCGTATAAGAAGAAAAAGAAAAGTAATAATTACGAATGTAGCACCAATAAATCCCCATTCTTCACCTACAGTACAGAATATAAAATCGGTACTTTGTTCGGGTACAAAATCATATTTAGTTTGCGTTCCGTCTAAAAAACCTTTTCCAGTAAAGCCTCCAGAACCAATCGCAATTTTTGATTGATTTACGTTGTAACCAGCTCCTAAGGGATCAGACTCTACACCCAATAAATTATTAATTCGAGCTTGTTGATGTGGTTCTAAAATATTTGAGAAAGCAAATCCTACTGAAAAAGTAAAAAACAGTGAAGTCAAAAATATTGATACAACTAATGGAATTTGAGGTATCCTTTTTAATATTGAAATAATTATTAGAATTACTGAACTTAGTATGGATGCTCTCAATAAAACAAAATAAAAATCAATGACTTCTTTTTTTATTAGCAACAAATAAAGTAAAAATGGAATACTACATACTATTAGTAATAGTAAACTATTCATAATATAGCTCCAACTTCGTTTCATTACCAAAACAATTAGCAATGTTACAATTAACAATACTATTACAATTAATAATGGAGAAATTAATAAGGAGAAAATAAATAACGATGCAAAGAAAGCTACAAAGAATAGAATTAAACCAGACATTCCTTCTCTGAACAAAGGAATTATAAAAACAAAATAAACCAATGCCGAACCTGTATCGTTTTGAAGAATAATAAGAGCAACAGGAACGATAAGAATTGCAACAATCTTAGTTTTATTTATTAATTCTTTGAAATTAAAATTAAATGAACTCAACAATTTGGCTATTGCAAGTGCGGTACCATATTTTGCAAATTCTGCTGGTTGAAAAGCAAAACTGCCAACAACAAACCACGATCTTGCTCCATTTACTTCTTTTCCAACAAATAATACTAAAAGTAGTAGTAGTATAAAAGCAGCATAAATGAAGTATCCAAATGTCACAAAGAACTTACTATCAACAACCATAATAAAAAAAGCTAGGATCAAACTAAAACCGATCCACAAAAGCTGTTTCCCATAACGTTGACTAATATCAAAAATACTATTATATTCCTCGTTATACACTGCTGAATAAATATTTATCCATCCAGCAAGAACGAGAGCAAGATATACCAGTACTGTTATCCAGTCAATATTAATGATTGTATTATTCCTTTGTACCAACCTATTTGTATTTTATGTAATTAGGCTTATTCGAATACAATAAATTAGAATTAAACATTTCTGTTTCAATTCTTTTACTTGATTCCTGAATTTCGCCATTTATATATTTCTCAACTATCAAACTAGCTATTTTTGAAGCATACAAGTTCCCCCATTTTCCGTTTTCAACATAAACGGCTAAAGCAATTGTTGGATTTTCTCGAGGAGCAAAAGCGATAAATGTTGAATGATCGGCACCATGAGGATTTTCAGCTGTTCCAGTTTTTCCACAAATACTAATTCCTGGAATATATGAATTAAATGCAGTACCATGTCTTGCATAACTCAGAACATCTTCCATTCCTTCAACTACCTTCTCAAAATGAATAGAATCAATGGTTGTAAAATGCTTTTTCATAAACACATCGCTAATTTTACTATCGGCAATTGCTTTAACAATATGTGGTTTATAATAAAAACCTCTATTGGCCAAAATTGCTGCATAATTTGCCATTTGAATAGGTGTAGTTTGAAGTTCTCCTTGTCCAATAGCTAATGAAATTAATGGAAGAGCTCTCCATTTTGAGTAAGGAAAAACTCTACGTTGATAATAATCTGATGTAGGAACAAAACCTTTTAATTCCTCATTAAACTCTTCACTTAACTTTTTAGAAAAACCAAAACTTACAACATGCTCTCTCCAACGTTCATAACCTTGCTTTACTCCACCTAGATGCTTTGCTTCCAATATGCGCCTAAATGTGTAAGCATAATAGGCATTACACGATTGAGAAATAGAAGCAGTTAAACTGAACTCTTGATTATGATGACATCCTTGGGTAAAAGTACCAACATGATAACCATGATTACACATAAATTTAGTACGTGGTGTTATTACTTTTTCATGTAAGCCTATTAAACCATTTAACATTTTAAATATAGACCCAGGAGGATATTGACCTTGAATTGCACGGTTAGTAAGAGGCCTAAGTGTATCGGCAAGAAATTTCGGATAATTCTCTCCTCTTTTTCTTCCAACCAAATCTTCAGGCCGATAAGCAGGGGCACTTAAAAATGCAAGAATTTCACCTGTTGATGGTTCAATTGCTACCACACTACCAGCTTTGTTCTGCATTAGCTGTTCGGCATACTCCTGCAATTTAGCATCAAGAGTTGTAACAATATCTTTTCCCTTTACTGCACTAGTATCAAGCCTACCTTTTTCATACGATCCTTTTACTCGGTTGTGTACATCAACCAACAAGAAACTGGCACCTTTGTCGCCCCTTAATTCTTTTTCATAAGATTTTTCAATCCCAGTAATGCCATAATAATCGCCTGAGCGGTAATATGCATCGTTACGTAATGCTCGCTGATTAACTTCCCCCACATAGCCAAGTACATGTGCAGCAAAGTTGTAGCCATAAGAACGTAACGTACGAATTTGAAAATAAAAACCTGGATACTTATACATTTTCTCTTGAAGTAATGCATACTTTTCAGGGGAGATTTGTTTAACTACGATTGAAGGTTTATAACGTGAATATTTTTTTGCTTTGTTTAAAGCATTGTCCATTTCCCTTTTACTAATAGATAATAGCTGGCATAATTGGACGGTATCAAAAACACCTATTTCACGCGGTGTTGCCATTAAATCATATGCAGCCTGATTAGACACAAGTAATTCACCATTTCTATCGTAAATTAAACCTCTCGATGGATATTCTACAACTTCACGGAGTACATTTTTAGTTGCAGTTTGTTTATAGGTTGCATCAATTACCTGTAATTCAAAAAGTTTAAATACATACGCAATCCCAACCAAAATAAAGATTAGAACAATAATATATTTCCGTTTTGCGTAGCTATCCACTTTTTGATTATTTTCTAAAAACCAAGAACTGACTTATAATTATAAAAACAAATGTAAAGATTGAACTAAAGAAACTTCTAAAAAAGGTTTGAAAAAATCCTTGAAAAGAAAATATTTCAACATAAAAAAGGAAAAAATGATGCAGAACAATAAGTATAGAAGCATACCTAACAAACCATCCGAATCCCATATTTACAACCGATGGAATTAATCCTTTTTCATTATCATCCAAGTTTGACGTATTAACTACATAAGGTCGGACAAAAGCCATGAAAACACTTGCTGATGCGTGAATACCAGGTGTATTTGAGAAGATATCGATGGTTATTCCTAGAATAAATCCGAGAATTAGCAACAGGTAGCGAGGTATATTAATGGGTAAAAGCAAAATGAATAAAACATAGAAATATGGATTAACAAATCGGCTGAATTGCATATTATTCATAAATGCCACTTGTATTAATACAACTACCAAAAATAAAACGATATACCAATATGCTTTTTTATTCATTGTTAGTTAAATTTTCCAATTCTATTTGTTCTTGTTTCGTTATATTCTCAATTACTTCAACATAGTGCAACTTCTTAAAATCGACAGAAAGTTGAACCCAAATTTTTTGAAAGGACTCCCCTTCATTATGCTCAATCTTTGCAACTCTTCCAATTAAAATTCCTTCGGGAAATGTAGCTGAATAACCGCTTGTAAGCACTTTTTCATTTACCTCAACAGAAACATGATAAGGAATTTCTTCTAGAATTACGGTATAAGGATTGCCTCCTTGCCAGCGAAGTGGTCCAAAATGATTTGCACCTTCGAGTTTTGCATTTACAGACCAACGTCCGTTTAAAACGGAGAGTGCAGTAGAATAATTCTCTGAAACGTTAATAATTACACCTACGACTCCTTCGGGGCAGATAATTCCCATATAGGGTTTTATTCCATGCTTAATCCCTTTGTTTAATGTGATGTAGTTATATTGCTTATTAACCGAATTATTAATCACTTTAGCTGAAACAGCCCTTATGATATCAGTATTAATTTTTTTCTCAATTGTTAAATCAATGTCCGACATTAAATAAGCTTGCACTGTTTCTCTTAACCTTGCATTTTCAGTAGCCAAATCATCATTCATTTTTCGTAACGAGAAATATTCTTGCACAAAGTTTAACCTCCGATACATATTCCCTGAAACGGTGTTTGATGAATTCAAGAATTTAACCTGATGAAAGTTGTTGTACCGTATTATAAATGTTAGAGATAATAATTCTAACAAAAGAAAAAGAAGAAATACATGGTACTTAACTAGAAAATTCAGCAGGTTTTTCATTGGCAACAAAAAAGCCTTATCAGTTACCTGATAAGGAATGAGAATTTATCAACGTTTTTCAAAGCAATTCCAGTT
>JAQIBQ010000054.1 GCA_027859005.1 Prolixibacteraceae bacterium
CATCGGAAACGCGAATCCTTTCGATAAAGCTTGGGATAGTTACTTCGCCAACAGGAGCAGATATAAATATGTTAACTGAATAATTTTGTATATTGTCGGGTGGTTTAATCCGCCTTTAGTGAGCTTGAGCCGTATGATGGGAAACTATCAAGTCCGGTTCTTAGGGGACAAGGGCGGGGTAACCCGCCTGAGTTACCCGACATTTTGCATTAATCATGCAAAATCAAAGACAAAGATGAAATTAAACAGACCCCAAAAACCGACTGACAACCTTTGATGAAACGATACTACAAACTTGAAAGAAATTTATTTCCCCTTCCCGCTTTTGCCCTGATGGGCAATTAGTTATTAGTACAACATTTCATTCACAAAAAGCCCACGCACAAAACAGCACATTTGTAAGCCCCCACTCACAACCCGACGCTTCGCTTACAAAAAAGCTGGTTTTGCCCCCTCCTCTTAAAGTCTAAATGCACAGTTCTATAAATAATGTGATAATAATGTTAAAAAGTATTAATTCTCGTTAAACAATAATTTATTATGGTAAACTTTTCCTCCTTTTGAGAATTAAGAGATAAAAATAGTTCTCTATTAAAAAAATTATAAACCCAAACCACTAACAAACTATCAAATATGAAAGCACTGAACTCCCATTTCAATTAATTACATCAAATCATTATTTAAAAAATTAAAAGGCAACACCACGAAGGTGCTGCCTTAATCACTAATCATGAACCTTGAGGTTCGAGCTCATTTGTTCACAAAAACAAACAAAAATATGAAAATTAAAAATTTGTTGAAAAACGTAGTTTTAATTGCAGTTGTATTAACTGCCGTAGTCAATGTACAAGCCCAGGAAATTGAGGTGACCAGTAGTGAAGTGTACATGCGTAGCAAAAATAGTTACAGTACATTGAAGTATTACGACAATGGTCACTTATTTCTTAACTTATCCGGTAGTGCCCCAAATGATTATGCGTTTTCTATTAATGTACCCAGTGATCTAAGCCGGGCTTTTACAGTTAGGAGGAATTGGGGGTCGCCAGCCGCTTTCGAAGTTTGGGGCGATGGAACAGTTAAAGCCAATGGAATTGCTTTAACTTCTGATTCTACAGCCAAAGAAGATATTCTTGAGTTAGACTCTCAATTGGAGAATCTAAAAAAACTAAAAGGCGTTAGTTACAAGTGGAAGGATAAAGATGAATCCAAAAACAAAAAGACTTATGGTTTACTTGCACAGGATTTAGCGAAAATATTCCCTGAAATGGTTTATTATGGGTAAGAAGGAGACATGGGTATTTACTACATCGAGTTAATACCTGTTTTATTAAAAGTAGCACAAGAACAACAGGCAATAATTGAAGCACAGGAAGATCAGTTAACGGAGATCGAGAAACGCCTTGAGCAACTTGAAAAGAAAAATAAGTAACAGCAAAAATGAGAAATTATGATGAAAATAATAATCACATTTTTGCTGGTTGCAGCTACGGCTGTGAACCTGTTTGGGCAGTTTGCCGATGAGCAGGACAACCTTGAGAAGTACTGGATATACCGACAAAGATTGAAAGAGAATTTTATCTTCCAATCGGATAATAATGTCCTTGGTTCCAATTTGCCTGCAGATAGAATTGTACCACGAGTTGAGTATACAAATGGTGCTTATGAAAGAGGAACAATTAGATATTTAGATTGGGATGATTCCAATGGTGCTTTGCCTTATTACATTATGATGTTAGCCACTGAATATGCTCTATTAAAGAAGTATGAAAGTTCCCTAAATGACAATGCTACTGTGGCTGTAGAGACTTTAGATGAACTCGAAAATGCAATTGATGTATTAGTCCGTTTGGATACATTCTCAGGTAATCCTGCCAATGATGGAGCCTTTAGACGAACCGATATTTGTTGGCTGTGGGATAGAGCAAATCATGATCCATTAAATGAGTATGAACCATTGGTCAATCATTTTGAGGGGCTTGCCGATAATGAGCCTCTCCTTGGTTTTCAGTTTCAAGAGGTTTTGAAAGATAAAGACGACCCTGTTGTTCCTAATTCATCTTTGTCCAGATACAACAGTATTGACAATGTAATTAAGTTTATTGAAGCTGAAGCAATTGTTGGAGAAGTGCTTAAAACCGATTACGCTTCGACCAATGCGAGAAACAAATTGAATGGGTTGGTAAAGAAAATGATTGAGAATGCTTACCATCCTAACGAAGCCCGCGCGTTTTGGAACAGGGATATTTTAGCTACTACATCCTTTATGGAAAGAACGTGGTATTTGATTGATCCAGATCTCGCAAGTGAAACTCCTCCAGGGTTACTTCTCGAAGATAATGGAGGTGCTGCGGATTTTATAACTTATGGAACCAGTTTTGGACTAGCAAAGGCCGCCGAAAGTTTTAACCTCAATTATGAAGGTACAAATGGTTCCTGGCTTAATTTCAGGTTAATGGCAAGTCTAAACCCAACTTATGGCCTCGCTAAGTCAGTATCAACCACAGAGATATACTCCAATACCATGAAGCACACCTGGACACTCTATGATAATTATAATCATCCGTGGTTGTTTTTAAGTACTCCTCCTTGGCCTGTTGGTGAAACGTTAATCTTTTCAGAAACTAATACTGAAACTTTTAATAGCGATTGGATGTTTAGAAGCCTCAGTGCAGTATGTGATATTGGTTCTCTTTTTAAAACATCCTATAAATATTTAACCCATAGCATGTATAACCGCCCTAAGCCTTTGGAGCATTATCCTCTAATTTGGAATATTTTATACGGTAAATCACAAATAGCAAATGAGGATCGGGATTTTATTGGAAATTTATTGGATTGCGCACCAATGTGCGGCCCACACAATATTGAATATATTGATGGTTCACTTTATTCATATGAAGAATGGGAATGGTCAAGCCCAAATCGGTTTGTGTGGTATGGACTATGTGGATCACAGGATACACCTAGACATGGGTTTTTTAATGGTATTGATTATATGGTTTTGCATAACCTTTATTGGTTAACCCGAGTAACATCCAGTGAAAGTGCAACATTATATCGGGATACCAAAACTTTAAATACATTGCAGGATAATTCTACAGAACCGATATCTATTTTTACCCGTTATTGGGTAAAAATGCAACCAGGTTTTAAGGTGAGCGGTTACCAAAAACAGAACTTTAGTGTGGGAACTACGCCAAATATGCGTACAGGATATGATTCTAATTTAAAGTACGAAAAACAAAATGTAGATTTTTGTACTGAATGTGATCCAATTTTTAAAGATGGTGATCCACCTGTTGCTGCCAATGGATCTTTTTCAGAATTCGCAAAGTCGGCAGGTTAGGAGACCGAAATTGAGGATCAAGTGAATAAACAGGTCGAAATTGATTTGTACCCAAACCCATCAAATGGGAATTTTACTATTTCCAGAAACACCAAATTGAAAAGTGTTTCCATTACTGATTATACTGGTAAAATCGTCCTACAAAAGAATGATTTGGAAACTGGTGTTATTGATTTGGATTTTTCTAACTTTGATTCAGGTGTCTATATTATAAAAACTAAAACAAATGACAACGATGAGCAAATTCAAAAACATATTAAATTATAGTTGGTTATATGTTTTCTTCTGCTCTTTGGTTTTGCTAAATACCAGTTGTGGGTATATATGGAACCAAATAGATGTATGGATTGGTAAATCAATTTCACATGAAAAGTTACCATTAATCAATGAAGGTGATACGTTGATTTATGAAAGCTCTGTCCATGTTGATTCTTTTTATGTGAACCGATCAAAATTTTATGACCGGGGTGAAGGTGAGAATAAATTGGATTATGAACGTTATTCTGGCTCCATGGAACTGATGAATTGTACCGATTCAAGTTATCGATTTAATCCGAACATCACTCCCAGTGAGTATCGTGTATATGTTTATGGTCCCGGTAAATATGAAGCTTGGAATTATAGGATAACAGATAATGATGATTCATATCACGGGATTGAAAGAACAGTGGGGCAATATTTGGTTGGAGAATTATTCAAAGCTCCTAATAATAAGGTTGACTCTATTAGTGGAAAGGAGGTCAAGGTGCTTTATTACAGTAAAGATTACTCTGTTGTGGAGTATGAGCTGACAAATGGAGAAGTATTTACACTTTCCGAAGAGAGTTTGGAAATGCTTATGGAACGCGAAAACGAATAATCCAATTATATAATTAGTTTGTAAAAGAATATTTGATAGGATGCTGCCTTTATGGTGGCATCCTTGTCTTTGGATAAGTCTTATCTAGAACAGGAAACTGCAAGCCTCTGCTTTTCCATTTCACTCTAACATGAGGCAGTTTGACAAAAGTTTAAGGCAATGGGAATACATATTACTTTTTAGTTTGGTTTCAGCAAATGTGCGAATACAATATCATCAAAGACAAAACCCCCATTGATGCTTCCAATGTTGAAAAAAAACAATTCGAAGCAATATTCTTTTTCAATACAATACACGTCCATTTAGAACTGGAATTTGAAGTGCACGAATACCGAGGGCATCCCTATTTCAATGCACCTTATGAATTCACATTCATAGATGACCTTGATCCAGACGACTATCTTGATGAATTGAAGATTAATGAATTAAATGAGAAATTCAATCTAGGATTGAAATCTTAAACAGATAAAACAATTTGCACATATGTTTAAATGTGTGTAGTTTAGTTGTCATTCAAACGATCAAGACACAATCTGCCCCAAACACGCAGCAATATCTTGAAGGAATACATTAGAAACAAGAAGGAACAGCCCATAATTTTCGGCAATACATGCAGAGAATGAAGGGATGCATCCAGCTCATGAAGGAATTGCCCCGAGCAGAGAAGGAGTCCGTAAAAGTTTTGTAGTAACACATACGAGAAGTGAAGGGATCAATCCAAGAAGTGAAGGAACAGCTCCGAGAATTGTAGGAATTGATCCGAGAAATGAAGGAATAAAAAACAAAAAACGAATCATAAATTAACGGCCTCCTCAGGCCAATTTGTCAAACTAAAATTGAAAAAATATGACAACTCATTTTAAAAAATCAGAAGCAGAGTTTCTTGAACAAGCAAGAGTTGCATTAGACAATGCAGTAAACCAGTCCGAAATCGCATCAGCCTTGGCCGACATTGGCTACACTGCTGAGATTATCACTGCTGGTAAAACGATCTACACCGAAACCCGCGCAGCCTTCAATCTTAACAAAACCGAAGATGACGAAACATCTGATGCTTATGCAGCTTTCTCTAAGTTAAAAGAACAGTTGTACGATATGCACTTCCTTCATCGCAAAAAAGCAAAAGTCATTTTCCGTAACGATCACATTTCAGCTGATAAGCTGGCAATAAAAGGAAGTCTACCGCAGTCATACGTAAAATGGATCGAGGCGGTAAGAAAATTCTACACCACAGCGCTTGCCGATGAAGGTATTCAAACAAAACTTGCATTACTGGCAATTACAACAGAAAAGTTGAATAGTGGAAATGATTTAGTACCACAAGTTGAAACAGCAAGAGCTGGATACCTCCGAGAAAATGGAGAATCACAAGACGCAACAAAAGCAAAAGATGCAGCCATTGGCAAACTCGATGATTGGATGTTTGATTTTTATGCAGTTGCTAAAATTGCACTAGAAGAGAAACCACAATTACTTGAAGCATTAGGAATTATTGTGAAAGGATAATCCCAACGCACATTGTAAGCCTATTGGCAAGCCCCTGCAAGCCATCCACCAGCAAAGCTTGCCAAAAAGCTTACAATTTGCCTTCCCACTATGCCGCTTTTGCGGCATTAGGGTTGCCAAACGCTCAAAATAAATTAGTTCTTCGTATCTTACGGAAATCAATTCAAATACTAACAGACGATCAAATATGAAACGAAACCAAACTAATAAAAAACTAAAACCAGTTGCTAACATTTTGCAAATTCCATAAGGGGTTCAGTGGTATGCAAGCAGCGGTTTTCCGCTCATTTTCTCGTCATTACCATGACAGAGAATCACACGTAATCCACTGTATACACTTATAATTTATCGTTAAAGGCAAATTGAATATTCCAATTTTTAAAAACTTAATCTCTAAATTTTCAAGGTAGTTCGTTGCTTCAAAGTTTATCTCACTTTCTCCTGTTTCATGCTTTTTAAAATGTCACAAAACTTGTAGTCGTAGAGTTGTGCTTGTCGCAATTTTTTAGTTCCCATAGTTAGTTACTTCTTCTCCTTTATAAATGAAATTAACTCTCCTTTGTTACACCTTTATGTTAGGAAATCT
>JAQIBQ010000010.1 GCA_027859005.1 Prolixibacteraceae bacterium
GTTCTTGCTTTATTTGAATGATTATTTCTCGATGACTATCATCAAAAATTTTACTTTGATTAATGTCTTCAAGGAGGAACGAAATGCCATTGGTTAATGATGAAATAGGTGAACGGAAATCATGTGAAACAATGCTTACAAACTGATCTTTTAACTTCAATAAATCCTGTAATTCTTTTTTCGTTTTTTGAAGTTGCTCGTATGCTAAGGTATTCTCTCTTGCCGATTGAATTATTTTATTCTCCTTTTTTTTATTTTCATTTACCGGTTGCACCAATATAAATGAATCGTCGAGGACTTGGTACAACCAAGCATTTAAATGTATTTCGGAATCATTTAGAGTGTTTTGAGTCCATATGCCAGAATAATGATCAATAGTTCCTTTTCTAATTATTCCCTTCGGTAACTGTTCTACAAAAAATGCCAAATAAGGAAATAAGATTTCAATATCGATTCGTTCTTCTAAATTATTGGTAATTTTATTAACCCATTTCGGTGCACCAGATATTGGTCTATATCCACCAACCTTATTATTCTTAAATACGTAAAAACCTAAAGCCTCAAGTAAAGAGAATTCATATTTTTTAACTTCTTTCTTTTTTTCAATTAATCGTCGAATTTTATGTATGTTTTCAGTTATATTTTGGCATAATATCCAAATTTGATCAGAATAAACAACAATATGAATGTTAAAGAAAAGAGAATGTGACAATTGAACATTTGGGAGATAAACATCTTCTTTAACAGGGAAAACTCCTTCAAAAACAGGCATGTAATTGGATAAGTAATTACCAACAACAGGTGATGCGATTAAACACTCTGCAGAGCTACCTATGTTAACAATAATACCATCTGTAGAAGTAATCAAATACGACAAATCAGTCGAATCAACTTTATTCTTTTCAATGTACTTTGCTATGAAAATTGGGTATTGCATTCTAAAACATTTTGGCTAGTTTCATAAAAGCTTCTTCAACACCTTGTCCTTATTTTACCAATGTTTTCGTCTTCAATTGCTGGGTCTTGAACTATCTTTTTTTTCTTCGTTTATCATATGTTTACTTTTATTCAGGTTAAGATCATCTCAAATTACTAAATATTAACGATACTAAAACTAATTAAGTCCCATAATTGTTCCACTCGTCCCATAATGAGACACAATTAAAATTCGCACAAATACATATTATACTTACTATCTGCACATTACACTTGTGGCATGTTAGTTGAAATATAATCATTATCAATCATATTTCATCTTTGATTAAGCAACAAGTTTAAATACAGATTGAAAGCACAAAGTAGATTAGGATTTTTTAGGTTAAAAAAGATTAGGTTGAAGTTAGTTTGGTTTAGTTAGTTTGAGAATTGATGTTAAGTTTAGAATAATTGGAGAGAGAATGAGCAGAGAGATATATTTTAAACTATAAAAGGTGAGGTCTACTATAGATTTCACCTTTTTTTTATGCTTCAAAAAAGCAAATGAATTGATTACAAATGAACCAAACAAACAACTATCGTAGCTAATTAAATTAATAGGTATAGGCGCTTAGACCGCCCAACATTTTAGTATTTGCTACCTTTGTAGCATGAATACAAGAAATCAATTTAAAGGAGTGAACTCAATTAAATTCTATAAAGCATTTTCTACTGATGAAGACTGTTATCGGTACTTGGCTGAGATCAAGTGGAACGAAACGGAGTTTCATTGTAAAAAATGTAGTCATACAAAATACTGCAAAGGCGTTAAGCCATTTTCAAGACGATGTATGAAATGCAAATACGATGAAAGCCCAACGGCTGGGACTCTGTTTGATAAATGTAAATTTCCATTGCAATTGCAGCTGGCTTTTCACATAGCATTCAAGATAAGCACTAAGAAGAAAGGAATGTCTTCATTGGAATTATCTCGAGAATTTGAACTACGTCAGAAAACTTGTTGGGAATTCAAATGGAAAATTCAACAAGCTATGCAAAGCAGTATGTTGCATCCAATCAGCGGCATAGTTCATATTGATGAATTCTATATTGGCGGTCCGGAAGAAGGTAAGCCAGGTCGAAGTAAAGGAGATAAAAAGCTCGTAATTGTCGCTTTAGAAATAGTCAAAGGCGGAGTTGGACGTGCTTATGCGCAGGTTATTCCTGATGCTTCTAATATTTCTTTTAAACCATTTTTTGAAACATATATTAGTAAGGATGCAAAAATCATTACTGATGTTTGGAGAGGTTATCTTCCTCTAAAAAAAGAATACCTAAATATGGAACAAATGAAATCGGAGAAGGGCAAAAATTTTCCTGATCTCCATTTCCACATTATGAATATAAAGGGATGGTTAAGAGGAATTCACCAACATTGCAGCGAAAAACGACTTCAAGGATACCTTGATGAATTCCATTTTAGACACAATAGACGTTCAAATATGGAGACAATCTTCGATGTACTCATAATAAAGATGGTTTTCTCCAAGCCCATCCGTTTATTATCAAACAATTAACATGGGCGGTCTAAACGCCTATACCTATAAATAAATTCTTTGTTTTCCCATAAGCATAACTTTTGTCCCACATTGAACCCATGGCAGAAGTCAGCAAAAACCACACAACACTCATTTTATGATCATTACAGATTTGGCACATCGATTGTAATACCGAAAAGTATTATTGAAAGAAATTAATTAGTACTGTTTTATTGGAAAAATACAATTGAGTGGGGACTCAATTACGAATTAAAAATAGTTAGGTTGAAGTTTAAGTTTAGTTAGTTTAGAAGTCCAAATTGGGTAGGACTAAAAAGGGGAAATTAGGAGTATATTGTGCAGTCAAATAGACTGCACTTTTTTTAAAAAATCATTACTAATGAGTTATTCAAAACCAAAATGCAGCATCAAGTGCGGTGAATGTTTTTTTCATTATATTAATGAATGTATTGCAACTCCAAGAAAAGATTATTTTAAAGCAATTAATGAAAAACAAGCTCAATTAATAGTAAATAATAAAAACCGATTTAAACTTTCTAAAAAAAACGCAAAAGAACTACTGAAACGTTTTCCTGCAATTCTCAATTAATCAAAAAGACTTATTGTTTTCCTCTAAATAAATGTAAAAAGCCTGTTTTGGTTTCTTTTACCGTTTTACCAGTTCTGTTACCAATTTTTCTTTCTTCACCATTCTCATCCAGATTATTTTGGTATACGTCTCGTCCTTCGTAAGTTACCACATAATAATATACTCCTGGCGATGCCAATCTGTTACCTATTGTACCATCCCAAACCGAATGCACAAACGTATAGTCATTTGACTTAATGTTGCTGTATTTCCACGAATGAACTAACCCCCCCCATCTATTGTAAATTTTAAAGTTCATACTTTTCATCGATTCCGTTCTTATCACAAAAACATCGTTTGTACCATCACCATTTGGGGTAAATACGTTAGGTATATCAATTAAATGATTTCGAACAGTAATTGCAGGGCTATAAATGGTATCGTAACAATTACCCGTTTCATTAACTTTAATAGTAACCAGTTTAACTCGATATTCACCAGAATATTCAAATTCATGTATATATTGAGGGTCGTATTCAAATTCATCTTTCAGAGCTGGAATAATGAAATCAATACTATCAACTTCTTCACCTTCTTTATTATTTTCTTGAGAAAGCAGAAAAGGATCTTTATAAAAGAAAAGCATGATGGAATCGTAATTGATGGAATTATTCATAAAAGTTACTTCCAAAACAGCTTCGCCTTCGGTTGGATCGGGGAAAAAATCGGCCTTTGTAACTTTCGAAATGTAATCTACAACTCCTGAACCGCTACACCCAAACTCATCGGTAATCGTTAACGAATATTCAACTGGAGTTTCAGAAGCAATTGGATCGTATATAATTGGGCTTAATGCTCTTCTCACTTCGTCACTACCCTGGCTCCATTGTTTTACAAAATCGACATTAGAATTCCGAACACTAAAACGACTATTGTTCGCTGTATTAAAAATGAAAAGCGGAGCATATTCAAAATCTGCTAAGATTTGAAATTGTTCGCAATTTGAAGTTGAATCTGGAATTTCGGTGTAAGTAACTTCAATCCAATTGTGCAAAACCCAAGCTTGATAGGGCTCACTAATCATGCCTCCCGATTCAATGCTTACTCTATAGCAGCCATCGTCTAAACCTGAAATTCTTGATTCTAATGTATCATTTATACCTCCATTTTGAAAAAATATAAATGCTCCAGATATAGTATCGTACTTTTCCCAAGTAAAAACAGAATTATCGGGAAATGGAGTTGAAGCCACTAATGTCCCTCTTCCAAAAGCATCGTCTCTTGATGGAGCACAAAAAATATAATAATCATCACCCGTATCAACGCTATATTCCTGAGCAACTGAACCTTGAGCTGATATTTGCGCATTTGAAACATAAGCGACAAATAATAAGCCTA
>JAQIBQ010000057.1 GCA_027859005.1 Prolixibacteraceae bacterium
ATCTTATCATCTGTGGTCAGTCTTACAATATAAGTACCCTTTGATAATTTTTCTAAGTGGATATTTGTCTTATCCGAGCTAACCTTTATTTTTTTCACTATTTCTCCATAAATATTGAAAACCTCAATAATTTCAATATTCTTCCCTTCAATAGTAACTTTTCTATTTGTTGGATTAGGGTAAATATGAATATTCAAATCATCGATTTGGTCAAAGACTCCAACCGTATTTTCAAAATTTGCAACAAGTGTTCTACTTTGAGATACAGTGAAACTATAATCTGGGTTTGTAGAAACTACAGTGCCGTTCTCTGTCCAGTTGACAAATTCAAAGTCTTCAGAGGCTGAAGCTGTGAGTTGTACTATTTCTTCCTCAGTGTACGTTCCTCCATCGCTTACTGTTCCGGCATTGGTTGGAGTTACTTCCGTAGTAATGGTGTAGGTTTCCGGCTCCGGAATTAGAGTTTCTTTTAAGCTAACGTAGTCAAATGTTACATCCGAGCTATTGCCCCCAACCATCACCATTAATTCTAAATCCGTTATGGTAGCATCGGTATGATCGTAAACCACCGTATTGTTTTGCCATTCACCATTGAATTCGTAATCGTCAGACATGAAGTAGTCATAAGTTCCAATTTTACGTGCTTCAAAGCGTATATTACCGGCAGTTCGCATTGCTCTCCAGCTTAAAGTATATCGGTGCCCTTCTTTTAATTGGAACTGTTCGTAGTTGATAAAATTGTAATCCCAAATATTAGCTGAATTATCAGTTGGCTCATGAATAATGATGAAGTCATTTTCAACTGTAACAGAATCATTTCCATGATGGGCCCATCCATAAGTACCCAGGCTAAAGTCAGGAAATTCAAGTAATTCGACTTCTGTTGGTTCCGACCATTTTGCAAATAATTCCAGATTTCCATTACTGCCGGCGTCAATTTGATCTATGGGCGTACCTGATAAATCACTATTGTCAAACCAGCCATCAAATTGAAAACCTTCTCTGGTCGCTTTATCCAGTTCAATTTTGTCAGTCAAATTAAAGGAATAAAAAGTAGGATTGGCGCCATTGTAACCTTCGTTAAGGTGATAGGTTATGGAAAATCCTTGTTTTTCAGCCTTTCTCCAGAGTGCTGTTGCTGCTTGTTCTTTAAACATATCATAAACATAGTGGGCTGAAGTAGTCCAAAGAGATTGATCATCCCAGTTTTTGCCGGTAAATGAAACATTACCCTGCAGGCCATCTACATGATTAAACAAGCTAGAACCGGTAGGGTTATCTTTTTCAACAAAAACAGTCCAATTGGCAGAAGAGATAGAATTTTGATCCAATATCATGTGCAGTGTATCGGAGTTGGCAAAGCTTACTTCGTCACTATTATTTAAATTTTCACCCCATGTATAAATGTTGCCCCATTCGGTTGCAAACAATGCGATTCCATTTTCTAAGGCCTTGATAGCTCCCTCTTGAGGGTTATGCATGTCAGGAACAGAATAAAAGTGATAAGTATAGGCTGTATTATCATCATCAAGCGGCGACAAGGAGGCAACCTCAACTTTTGAAGACCATCGCTCTGTGCCGACTACAATCAAATTATCAGAATACTGCCTGATGACTTCGGTTATTTGCTCTGCATAAAGTTTTATCTCTGCCCAACTTACATCAACAGGCTCGTTGTAAATTTCAAAAATAACATTGTTATATTCCCCGTATTTTTGAGCTACATTGGAGAAGAATTCTATGGCTGCCTCTGGATGTTCATCTGCTTCAAACGAATGATAATCGATTAAAACGTAAATATCACGAGCAATTGCAGCTTTCACCACTTCATCGACGAATCTTAACTGTTTTTCGCGACCATAGGGATTTAGAAATCCGTAATCCCAATAATAATTTTCCTCAACTGCGATTGGTGCTCTGATTAGTTCAATATCCCAGTCATCAACCAGCGTGTTAATTGTGCCACTGTTCCAGAACTTTTCTCCTCGCCATAGACTTGTAAACAAACTCATGCCTTTAACCTGCACCGGTGTACCTGTTCTTGCACCATAAATCCGGTTGCCATCTACCTGCATTTCGCCATAATAAGAAACCGGACCAGGACCAGGATTTGTATTAAGTATTGTTGCGTCAGTGCATGCGTTGCAGGAATTGAAACAAACCAAGTCCACCGATTTGTCTGAATTAGGTACGATAAATATCCGATTTTTATAATCGCTAACGGTACAATTTCCATCTATTGATTCATATGTATCTCCATTAATGAATTTGTATTCGACTGAACTTCCCTTTTCCAATTCAAGCACTACTGAATAGATGCTTCCATTGGATTGCATTTTTACCGGTGCACTCCAGTTAATAAAACTTCCGGTTATAAATATTCCATTATCAGCGACTGTCTGGTTTTGCATATCGACCTGGAAGGTAATTTTTACTTTTTCTGCCGGCGGTAATGGTTCTTCAACCAGACGGATGTAATCAAAAGTCGCATTTGCATCAATTCCGCCCATATTCACTGTCAGGGCCACATTGCTGACGTCTTCATCCTGATGAGTATATACGTAGCAGCTTTCCTGCCAGTTCCCATCATAATTTTTTGAATTGTCGTAAAAATAAAGTGTATAGGGGGCTGCTCCCAATCCTACATTGAAACCCAATGTTCCACTTTCTCGTTTTGCACGCCAGCAAAGGGTGTATTTGTATCCTTGTTTCAGCGTAAGTTCTCCCTGACCAAGCTGTATGTCCCATGGATTTTCCCCGGCATTGCCAATGTCGAATATTACTTCGCCGTTGTTTGTGCTTATATTGGCACCATATGCCCACCACCCATTTGTGCCATCAGTAAAATCGGGGTTGGTTAATAGTTCTGTTTCCTGTGCAGTTAATGATTTTATGAAAATAAGAAGAATGAATCCAATAAATATTCTACTTTTCATTTATAATTTGTTTTGTGAGTATTTCGTTTTTTTTATGTTCGCTAACAAAAAATTGCATGTTGCGTAAGGGTTTGCGAGAGCTTTGGCTAACTCCGATCTTCGATTGTCTGACAGCGTACCACCAAAGAGAATACGAATAACCGAAGTCGGAAAACCAACTGAGCCACAATGAAATATGCAAAGTATTATATGCTGACATTTCTAATCTCTTTATTGTTTTTTGAACTGAGATTCCTTAGGTAAGTCTTTATTGGTGAAGGGTTCAGCAATAATTAGACTTATTTTATAAATTCAAGCTACTTTACAAATAGCATTCTTCTTGAAATCGAAAGGCCATCTACAGATAATACATAAAAGTAAATGCCGCTTTTCTTATCTTCTAAAGTGAATAGTTCCTCATAAATTCCCCTATTCAATTGTTCGTTGACAAGTGTGCAGATTTCTTCGCCACGAATATTATACACTTTAAGTTGTACACTTGAAGATTTGGGAATAGAAAACCGAAAAGTGGTATTTGTACTAAAAGGATTAGGAACATTTTGTTCCAAAGAAATATTGAAATTTAAGGGCGCATGAGCAATGCCAGTCAAAAATCGTTCGAGGCTTATTTTAATTTCCTTAAAAGTAACGGGTGTATTAAAAGGAAAACTTGATGAGCCTTCCGAGTAGTAAATAGATACAATGTCGTTTCGAATAACCATGTCATTCAGCCAATAATTAGTATAAAGTTGAGGCAAGTCTATGAGACCTCCTGTTCCATCTGATTTAATCCAACTCAAATTAGGATTATAGCCATTAGCTTCATTTACCCACATAGCTGTATTATCTGAATCTAAATATATATTTGGGCAATTAACAAATGAGGTTAATGAGTTTGGATATTCAATACTTTGGTTTTGCCAACCTTGTCCTTCATTTTTTAAATAGGCAGGATGCCCCTCATTGCGACGGAGGTCGTATAACAAATATGCTCCTGTACTTGATGCCCCTAGTTTTGTAAATAAACCTCCAATTGAACCACCACCATAGCCTGTTAAGTTTACATCCTCAAAATCCAGCATCCATTCGTTGTTTTCTTTTACATAAATTCTTGTAATTAAAGTGTCAGGATAATGTCCCTCACCGTATGCAACATAGGTTTTGTTGTTATGATTAACGATGCTGGGTTTAGTTCTACACAGGTCTGTAGAAGATGAAAGGTGATCAATCTCCCAATTACTCCCATTATAAGATGCATATGCAATTTGCCCTACTCCCCAACTGGGAATTGGTGGTGCCCAATAAGCAATACCTAGTCCATTAGAGCCGTCTGGGTCGGCAACCATATTAGCAGTAGATCCATAATCAGCTACAAAAGAACTCTGCCATTCATTATTACTCTTATGGTAAACATATATCTTTTTATCACTTTCCAGCGAAACATAAATATGTGGTTCTCCAAATTCATCAAATTGAAGAGTTGTTCTGGAATTAATCAAATTCCATGGATCTGAAGGAATCTCAAAAATGATTTCTTTAGTTACTCCATTCTCATTCCTGATGGCATAAATAAGTTTAATTGTTTGGCTTGTGTCCTGCATTAAATAAGACAAATGAATTTCTTCATTAAATTCCACTGCCCGTAACCCAAACATACCTGCCTGGCTAAATTCATTACAAGTAAATGAATCAATTACTGTAATTTCATATTCATAATCAATTTGGGCATAAATCAAAGTGGTAAAAGAAACAAAAAAAATCGTAATTAGATTTTTCATGACGAATAATTTTGATTAATAAAAACTTAGAATATCTCAAATATACAATCGTTGCAAAGCCATGTCAATCTTTAGCTTCTGACTAACAGTAAATTTACAAAATAATTAATTACTCACAATCAGCCCCTTCCCAAATTTTTCGTTAGCCTAAGAAGTCAATGCTTCGGTATAGGAGTGATTGCCCTTAACGGTATATGTTTGTTGTCGTTGCGGATTACGTGTGATTTTGGCTATTCCAGGTAGTGCGGTTCTGTCCGGGTACGGACAGATGATCGTGCGAGAAACAACGTTCAGCGGATAGCTAATCCGAACAACGAATACACACTACCACCGCAAGTCAATAAACAAAATGTTGTTAGGGGCTGGTTTTTATTACATTATCCAATTATTCTTTCTATATTTCTCTTTAATTTTATCCCAAAAGCCATTACTCCAATCCATAACAACAGCTGGTTGCCATTCAACCGAGAAGTCTCTGAATATCGCGTCAACCATTTTTCCTCCATTTCCTTTTATTGGTGAATTTATGTCAAAAAAGTTAATAGTTTTATATGCCGTACTATAAAGTATTTGTATTCCGATTGCAGTTTCATGATTCATGTTCGTAATTGGCACTTTTGGTCTATTGGGATAATTTTCACTTGATGCAGCTAAAGTTTCATCACAAATTCTTACATAGTTAATAAAGTCTAAATCTGCTAATCTAATTGCCATATCTACAATCTCAACAGGTAATTTTTTCACTTTTGAAACTACCCAAATATTCGTTCCACTATGATTTTTGTGAGTAAAATAATTTTTAAACTCTTTTCTATTTATCCACTTTTGCATCAACCACAACATTTTTTGTATTTCATTCCACTTCCACAAGGACAAGGTTCTTTTCTTCCAACTTTTTTATCCGTTACAATTGTCGTTGTATTCAAATCAGGCAAAAAATGAACTAAAGGAATTGGTTTTTCATCAATTCCCATTTCAAGATGCCTATTTTCTTTAGGAATAGAATTTAAATCAACTATTCCACCTATTAAATACCTTAGTTTTTTTTTGACAAAGCTTTGGTTTGAGCGTTGGCTTACCAATGTGCCTGCAAATAGGGTGGGCAATCCAAATAGAATCCCCCATTATTTAAGAATAGCATATATTCATATTACATCAATCCCCAAAGAAAATTCTTTACACAATCTCCAAGAGTATTCACATTATATCCTCCTTCCTGGCACACCAATGTTGGTATATCTAAAGACTTCAACTGATTGCCAATGGAAATATAATCTTCTGTTAGAAGTTTTAAACCTCCAATAGGGTCATCCATATGCGTATCAAAGCCAGCAGCGATAATTAAATAAGCTGGATTAAATTCACGTATCTTATTAAGAATTCTATCTACAGCTGCAGAATATTGCTCTAACCCAGTATCCTTAGGTAAAGGTTCATTATGATTTGTTCCAACTGCCTGCCCCTTTCCTTTCTCATCATCGTATCCCCAAAAGTATGGATACTCGTTAGACGGATCGCAGTGTATAGAGGCTGTAAATACAGATTTTATTTCATCGAAAAACTCTTGTGTACCATTCCCATGATGATAATCAATATCAACAATGGCTACTTTTCCCTCTGGCAATAAATACTCAGCTGCAGTAGCTACATTGTTAAAATAACAATAACCGCCAAACACACGAGGGCCAGCATGGTGACCCGAAGGACGGCACAGGGCGTATACGGTTTTTTCAGAGCCTTCTCGCAGCATTTCAGCTCCTGTTAAAGCACTTTCAGCAGATGCACGGGCAACTTCATATGTTTTCTTTTTAATAGGAGTATCCGAATCGGTACACCATATTCCACCCCATAAAGGTGAATCAATCTTTTTCTTAAGATTTGCACCTTCACCAGGAAAAAGATCTGGATAAAACTCTTCATCTTCGTCTTTTAAACTTAGTCCTGTTTTAAGAATATAGTCGTGGTAAGGATGAATTCGAGAAATCAATCTTTCCGGGAACTGTTTGGCAGTTATGAATTCGAATCGCTTGTCAGAACGAAGTGCTTTCTTGATCGACTCAATACGAAGAGGAGTATCTTTAACTTCATAGGCTTCGGGGCCGAGCTGATACTTCCAATAGGGGTTATGTAAACTATCGTTATATTTCTCTATTACTATCATGGGGTTGGTTTATTTTTCTTGATTTAATAATTCGATAATTCGTTGATGTGGAACAGTCGGACATTGGCGATCTTTTCTTCCATTCATTCCATTAGAGCAAAATAAAGCATTGATAACGGCCTCTTCAGTTGCTTCTACTACCGCTTCGTAAACCATGTCAATGTTATTGTCCGAGACACATTTTAAATTAATAAAATCGCTTTTAGAAGAATTAACACGCGGCTTACGATTTCCGGTACTAAAAGCAATAATAATTTCGCCACTTGTTGATGCTGCATAAGAACCAGTACGGCCAAGCCCAAGGGCAGCACGTTTTGCTACTCGATTTAATTGACTATTGATAAGAGGAATGTCAGTAGCAACAACAACAATAATTGAGCCTTCTGATACTTCACGACGTCCAGCCATATCGAATTCCTTATCCAAATCTCTACCTACAACACCGCCATCAAGAGTAAGATTACGCATTTTTCCAAAATTAGATAACACAAGCACGCCAACAGTATATATATTGCTTTCGGATAAATTTAAAATTCGTGAGGAAGTTCCTATGCCACCGGCAAAATCAAAACTTGTCATTCCGGTACCGGCACCAATAGATCCTTGTTTTACAGGGCCAGCAGAGGCCGACTCTATTGCCTTGATTGCATCCTGTGCAGAACATGTTCCCACACGAATATCATTTAAAAAGGAATCATCAGCTTCTCCTACAACAGGTAAAACCACATCGGTTTCTGTGCCTAGTTTTGGGTGTTTTTTAATCATGTGATTAACAACACCATTATGCACCTTACCAACTGAATGTGAGTTTGTTAAAAGAATAGGCGTTTCAAGCCAACCGGTTTCAATAACTTGTGTTAAACCAGCCATTTCGCCTACTCCATTTAATATGAAGCCACCTGCTGCTATGCGATTTGTATAAGCTTGTCCGGCAGGCATAATTGCTGTAACTCCGGTGCGTATATTACTCATTTCTGTTCCTCCTGGAATTTTCACATTATCTTCAACACGTGTAAAATGGCCAACGCGCACACCTTTAACATCCGTAATTGCATTATTTATTCCAGGACGCATCCTGCCTGTTTGAATTCCAAGTTCTCTTGCAGTAGGGCGTGGTATTTCGAATGAAAAGTCATCTTTTTTAGGCTGTTTGGCAGATTTAATTGCTAAGCCATACCGACGTGCAGCTGAACGTATAATTAAGCGCAAGGCATCTCGAAATTCGAGTCCTCGAGATTTTGCTGAAGTCATAAGAGAAGCCACAGGATGAAGACTTGGTAAAGGATTAAGTTCAATAAAATAGGGTTTCCCTTTAGAATTTAATCGAATATCTACCCTACCAACATCAGGACAAGACATGATCTCAAAAACCTCTCGAGCCAATTTTGTTACAGCTTTTTCTTCTTCAATGTTAATGGTTGCCGGACATATAACGCTTACTGATTTTGCGGCTTCGCCACCCTGTTTCATGTCATAATCGTAAATATTATATTTACCCCCTATCTTATCCATATCAAAAGTATGTTCGACAATGTCGAGCAGTTTACCCGGAAAACTCTCTAGAAAAGGAACACTTAGTTCACGACCATCAATATATTCTTCAACAACTAAACCTGCTGGATAATGACTTAAAAGCTTGTTTATTCTAGCCAGAGCTTGCTCCCTTGTTTCAACAACTGAATCTTGGGTAATACCCTTGCTTGAACCTTCAGAATTTGGTTTAATCATTAAAGGATAATCTAAGTCGTCAGGTAAATTGCGTTCTTTCTCAGTTATTAGAACGCCTCGGGGAACACTTACTCCATGAGAAGATAAAACAGTTTTAGCGAGATGCTTATCGAGATTGAGATGAAGAAGGGAAGCATTTCCGCCCGTAAACGGAATTCCCATTTGTTCATATAAACCCGGATAAAAGGCTTCCCTTGAACTGCCAATCGTACCTTCTGCCAGATGAAATATAAGGTCAGGTTCGCTTTCAAGAAGACGTTCAATTACTTCATTTGGTTTACCAGAAACTTCAACAACTGTTACTGTGTGTTGCAGACTGCTAATTGCTTCGGATAATCTGGTAATGTCGACTTCGGATAGAAGCTCAGCTGTAGCTTCTGTGTCATCGGTACGTAAGTTATAGGCAATGGTTATTCTCATGGCAGTATCTTTTTTTATTCATAAAAAATAATTCATAAAATATGTCTGTAAAAAATATTCAGACTTTCAATACTCACACATTAACGAAGATACAATTATTTGTTTTAGTCTTAGAATTC
>JAQIBQ010000081.1 GCA_027859005.1 Prolixibacteraceae bacterium
CACCATTGAATGCAATTATCGGTTTTACTGAAATGTTAACTGAAGATGGAGTTAGTAAAGATAAAAAAGTAGAGTTTCAAAAATTAGTTGGCAGTAATACCATGTTTTTATTATCAACCATCGATGATATTTTTGATGCATCAATGGCGAATACGAATCAAATTAATTCGGTAAAAGCCAGCTTTAAAGTGAATAATTTTTTAGAATCGATATTCTATGAATTGAACGGGATTATTATTAAATATCATTCAAAAAACGTTTCAATGGTTCCAATTCGACTAAGCAATAATGATATCGAAATTGATACCGATGAATTCTATTTAAAAAAAGCATTTCTTCGTTTAATTGATAATGCTTTCAAATTCACATTAAAGGGAAGTATTGAAGTAGGTGCAAAATTCAGCAAATCGGAACTCGAATTTTTTGTAAAAGATAGTGGCATAGGAATAAACAAAGATGATCAAGAAAAAATATTTGAACCTTTTGTTCAAGGGGATGGTTCATACACAAGAGACTATGGCGGTTCAGGGCTTGGATTAAGTATTGTTAGCGGAATAGCTAAAGAACTAGGTTGCTATTTAATCTTTCATTCAGAAAAAGATAAAGGTTCTACTTTCAGGTTGATATTCCAAAGAGAAGAACCGATATGATTAAACAAAAAATAGATGTTCTACCAATATTTTAGTCCCAATAATTATTAAAATTATTCCTCCAAGAATTTCCGCTTTTCCAGCTAAATTACTTCCCAATTTTCGTCCCATGTAAATACCGAATAATGAAACAACAAAAGTAACTAGGGTTATTAATAGTGCTGGGAATATTATACTATCGATAAAAAATGAGAATCCAATTCCTATGGCAAAAGCATCGATACTTGTTGCTAAGGACATTGGAATTAACACTTTCCAACTTGATGGGTTTTTCACCTTCTTCTGACCAACAGGAACCAAACCATCTTTAATCATTTTTATTCCTAAAATTGAAAGAAGTACAAAAGCAATCCAATGATCAGCTTTTTCAATTACGTTGCTAAACGAGCTCCCAATGAACCACCCAATCACAGGCATAGCTCCCTGAAAAATTGCTAGAGATATTGCAATTCGAAGCGACTGACCTAATTTAATGTGTTTACGACACATTGACAAGCCACTGCATACCGACACCGCAAAAGAATCGAATGAAAGACTAAACGAGATTAGTATGAGCGTAAATATTCCCAAACTTATAATTCAATTGTTTTTTTGAAAAATGCAGCCAGCTCTGTTCTTAATCCTAACAGTTGGAGTAAATGCTTGTTCTGCTTTCTTTTTAACTTATTGTAATTCAAACGGTGGAACGAGCGCAAAATCAATTGTAACATTTCCCAGGCAATTATTCCACTAGGCATTGAAAAAGCCAGCAATAAGAGGGCAATATACCAACTATTGAAAATCACTAATAAAATGAAAAACTGCGCGATAAACCAAGCTGGAAAAAGGAAGAAACTTAATCCGAAAGATATTGTACTGAAAAAGTGAGTATCCTTAACTTTTTTACGGTAGGGATAACGCGTTAAATAAAACAACCATCCATTTGCTACAGTACCGTATACTGAGAGTGGCAATAACAATAGGGACAAAAGTATATTAACTAAAAAACCAAAAAAACCAATTGGACCCAATGCCAGTTCTTTCTCAGATAAGTTGAGTCGTTTTTTCAAACGCTTATATTGTTGGGCTTTTTTAACTAAATCTTCTTTCTGTGAATCATCATTTTCGAAATAAGTAACAACTTTGTCTGTCAAATATTTTTCCGCTACAACAGAATTACTTGTATGATTTTTTAACCCAAGTTTTTGATACAACTGAGGCTTATAAAACTCAAAACCTTGATCAAATAAATCGTAACTAGCTTTTTCTGGAACGTAAACGACCAACTCTTTAATGGCAGCAAACAAATCGTTGCGTAGAGTCAAAGTTGCTTTTGCTTCACCTTTTTGCTTATACAATTCGTAATAATCGCTTGAATTTAAAGGTTTACCAAATTCAACAATCAAATTTCGTCTAAAGTTATAATAATGTGAATAGTATATTCCAACAGGCAATATTTTCACATTCAATTCGAAATTGGTAGCCTCGGCAGTTAAAAAAGCGATACGAGGTATTGCCTTCTTATGAGGATTCATCCGCTTCATCCCAATGTGTGATGCTTCGGGATATATACAAAGCATTTTATGTTTCTTCAATATATTTACACAATTATCGAACACCTCATGATTTTTATCGAGGGTTTCCTTTCCATCGCGAACTCTGAAAACAGGACTTATTTTAAAGAAAGACAGAAAACTTGCAGCAAATTTATTTTTGAACATATCTGCACGTCCTAAAAACACAGGTTGCATTTTTGTATGAACAAGAATTGCTAAAGAATCTGACAATGCATTTTGATGATTTGGAGCAATTAAAACAGCTTGATTCTTAGGTATATTCTCAATCCCTTTTATTTTAATATTCTTATACGAGAAATTATGTATCAATTTCCCTAAAGGACGTAATATCTCATAACCTAATGACCATTCTTCAACTTTCTTCATTCAATTGTGATTAAATTCAAGGTATCTCATCAACTTAAAAACACTTATGATACTATTCAAAATGTAATTTCTGTATATCTAGTTAAGACTCGTCTAATATAGGTTTTCTTCCCCAAAAAGTTGCCATAATTAACCCTGACAGGATATGCCAAATTCCCCACCATGCTGCAATAACAGCCATTCCACCAAGCTCAAAATCTACAGGAAATATCTTAGGGTTAAACATTAAGGTAAGTGCTAAGCCTGAATTTTGAATTCCTGTTTCAATTGATATTGATCTTCTATCTCTTCTTTTTAATTTGAACAACGATGATATTGAAAACCCTGTACCTAAAGCAAGAGCATTGTGAATCAATACAATAATAAAAATAACATGTATATGATTAATAAATTGAGCCAAATTATTTTTCAACATAACAAAAACCATAATCAAAAAGAATACAATTGAAAAATTCTTGATTGGCTTTATAATTTTTTTAGTAATTTTTGGAAAATACTGAGAAAATAATACACCCAATATAACTGGTATTCCTAAAATAATAAACACCGTAATAAACATTTGAAAAGGTTCAATTTCAAGGGGCCTCAAAAACTGACCGCCTTGATTGTTGTAATAATTCACGTATAAACCTCCCCAAAATGAGAAATTAAAAGGAGTCATAAATATTGCCGACAAAGTTGCCAAGGCAGTCATTGTTACCGATAAAGCAGTATTTCCTTTCGCCAATGAGCTTAAAAAATTCGAAATATTTCCACCCGGGCAAGCTGCAACCATTATCATTCCTAAAGCAACTGATGGCGTTGGCCGAATAACTAAAATAAGAAGGAATGTTAACGCTGGTAATAAAAAAAACTGTGAAACATAACCAATAATTGTTGCCTTAGGCTTGTATATCACTGTTTTAAAATCGCTTACATTTATACCTAAAGCAACACCAAACATTATTATTGCAAGGGATATATTCAGAAAGACTAAACTTCCCTGGCTAAAATTTAATCTCACGTGATCGAGAGCTTCTAATGATTCAAACATAGTTGCTATTCAAATTAGGTCTAATGGTACTTTACAATTCTTAATTATAAATAAAGAGCCTTAAAAATAGCCAAAGATTCATGACTTTAAAAGAATTAAGAATTTCTTTTGAGCAAGTTACTTTTGAATCAATTCCATTATAATTTTTGGAATATCGGTATTGTCGTATATCCCTCTGAATTTTTCTGATCCAGGACCAAATGCAAAAACAGGTGTCATTAAAGCTGAATGACCTCCTGTAGTATAAGCTCCAAGAACATTACCACTCTCCATACTACCTCCATTTATTGACAATCCCCCAGTTTCATGATCGGCGGTAATAATTATTAAAGTCTCCTTATCTTTTGCCGCAAAAGCAAGTGCTTCTCCAATTGCTTTATCGAAATCGAGCATTTCGGTTACAATGTAGGTTGTATTGTTTTGATGTCCTCCCCAGTCAATTTGAGAAGCCTCAACCATCATAAAAAAACCATCTTTATCGTTATCTAAAATATTGATAGCCGTTTTTGTCGCTTTTGGAAGCATATCACCTCTACCATTGGTTATTTCATCAATGTGATCTGGTGCAAGTAATGCAGCCAACTTCCCTTTTTTAACCTTGGCTGCATCGTTCATATTCTGAACAACCTTATAACCTTTTGCAAGTAAATCAGTTGTTAAATTTCTTCCATCTTCTCTTTCGGTGAAATGTTTGTATCCACCACCAATAAACACATCGATATCGGTTTTTAGATAATCCGCTGCAATAGCCTCATACATTGATCGTTGTGATTCATGAGCAACAAAAGATGCTGGCGTTGCATGTGTAACCGCCGAAGTGGAAACAACTCCAGTAGCCATTCCCATTTTCTCGCACTTCTCTCTAATATTTTCAACAGGGATGGTATCTAAGTTTACACCAATTGCATGATTATAAGTTTTTATTCCAGTTGCCAAGGCTGTACCCGATGCACCTGAATCGGTAATAAAATTATCGCCTGAATAAGTAGTTTGGAAACCTATATTCTTGAAATTTTTTAAATATAAACTACCCCTATTGGCAGTTAAAGCGGCATATACTTGTGCAACTCCCATTCCATCGCCAATCATTAAAATCACATTTTTAGGAGTATCAGACTTCCAATTTTCTGAGTATTCTTTCACCGGATATTCTGCTTGCCCAAAATAATGTTTAACAGAATCATCTTTCGATATTGTTTTATAGTTTTCTTGTGCATTTGAAGTTAAAGCTAGAAAAAAAATTGCACCTAGGAGTATTAAAT
>JAQIBQ010000063.1 GCA_027859005.1 Prolixibacteraceae bacterium
CAAACGCGCTATTCTATAATTAAAAATTAACAAAGAACTTTTTTTCCAAATAGATTGTTTATTAGTTTTCGATTTTTTAATTTTTGAAATAGAAATTAGTAGTAAACAAGATATTATGGCTGATAAAATTACAGGATCAGAAGCACTGATTCGCTCTTTAATTGCAGAAGATGTAACAACCATTTTTGGTTATCCTGGTGGCGCGATAATGCCAATTTACGATGCTTTATACGATTACCTCGACACAGTAAAGCATGTATTAACCCGTCATGAACAAGGTGCAATTCATGCTGCACAAGGTCTGGCTCGTGTTACAGGTAAAGTAGGTGTTTGTTTTGCTACTTCTGGGCCAGGTGCAACCAATCTTGTAACTGGTATTGCCGATGCCATGATTGATTCAACACCTTTAGTTTGTGTAACCGGACAGGTGGCTTCACCACTTCTCGGAACCGATGCTTTTCAAGAATCGGATATCGTTGGAATGAGTATGCCTGTAACCAAATGGAATTACCAAATCACATCTGCTGATGAAATTCCTGAGATAATGGCCAAAGCTTTTTATATTGCCGGCTCTGGACGTCCTGGGCCAGTTTTGATTGATATTGCTAAAGATGCTCAGTTCCAGGAAATTGATTTTGAATACAAAAAATGTACTAAAATACGCAGTTATATGCCTTATCCTGCAATTGATGAGAAGCAGGTTGAAGATGCTGCAAATGCAATAAACAAAGCAAAAAAGCCTTTATTGTTAATTGGACAAGGCGTTATTCTTTCTCAAGCCGAGGAAGAATTAAAAACATTAATTGAGAAAGCTGGTATTCCTTCAGCGTGGACCTTATTAGGTAACTCAGCTTTACCTTCCGATCATCCTTTAAATGTTGGAATGTTGGGAATGCACGGAAATTACGGACCTAACCTCTTAACCAATGAGTGTGACTTGTTGATTAGTTTAGGAATGCGTTTCGACGACCGAGTTACCGGTAATGTTAGCAAATATGCTAAACAGGCTGAAATTATGCACATAGAAGTTGATCCTGCTGAAATAAATAAAATTGTTGATACAAAATATCCTGTTGTTGGCGATGCCAAAAGGGTTTTGAAAAAACTAATACCATGGGTGAATGAAAACAAACATGAAGAGTGGCATCAACGCTTCAAAGACTGCTATCAAATTGAATACGATAAAGTTATTAAAAACGAACTTTACCGTAATAATGGTAAGATTACTATGGGCGAAGCGGTACGTATTGTTTCAGAAAAAACTAAAGGTAATGCCATTTGTGTTTCCGATGTTGGTCAACATCAAATGATGGCGGCTCGTTATTTCAAGTTTAAACAAACCAAAAGTGTTGTAACTTCAGGTGGCTTAGGAACTATGGGATTTGGTTTACCTGCAGCAGTTGGTGCTCAAATGGGACAGCCAAACAGAACTGTTGTTACTTTTATTGGTGATGGTGGTTTCCAAATGACAATGCAGGAATTGGGTACTATTGCTCAGGAAAAAATTCCAGTGAAAGTAATTATTCTGAACAACAACTTCCTCGGAATGGTACGTCAGTGGCAAGAAATGTTTTTCGATAAACGTTACTCGTTTACCGAATTGGTTAATCCTAATTTTATCAAACTTTCAGATGCTTTTGGCATTCCTGCTAAAAAAATTACTGCAGGTGCTGATTTGGAAGGAGCAATCGAAGAGATGTTAGATACCGATGGTCCATATTTGCTGGAAATTGTGGTTGAAAAAGAAGGAAATGTATTTCCAATGGTACCTACAGGTGCCAGTGTTTCTGAAATTATTCTTGAAACCCCAAAAGCATAGTATCATTTTCAAACTTTGAAAAAATTAGAAAAATGAAACGAGCCATTGGATAAAAATTCTCATTTCAACTAGATTTTGTTTGGCGAGTTCCATGAGTTACCTTTAGAAATTAAAAATATTAAACGAATGAAACAAGAATATATCATATCAGCATTTACCGAAAACAACATTGGTTTGTTGAACCGTATTACCATTGTTTTTACCCGTCGTAAGGTAAATATCGAAAGTTTAACTGTTTCAGAATCGGCATTGAAAGGCATTAGTAAATTCACCATTGTTGTAAATTCAACCAAAGAACAAGTAACTAAAATTGTTCAGCAAATTGAGAAGCAGGTAGAAGTGTTAAAAGCTTTCTATTTTACTGTCGATGAGATGATTTATCAGGAAGTAGCTTTGTATAAAGTTTCGACTGAGGCTTTAACAGCCAGTAACCAAATTGAATCGTTGGTGCGTAAACACAATGCCCGTATTTTGGAAATCACTCAGGAATATACCGTAATTGAAAAAACGGGACACAACAACGAGACCCAGGCTTTTTTCGATGATCTTAATCAATTTAAGGTGTTACAGTTTATTCGTTCGGGAAGAGTAGCTATTACTCGCTCTCCAACAGAACGTTTGTCTGAGTTTCTAAAAGAACGAGATGCGGCCTTGTCGAAAGAAGAAGAGAATTAAAGAATCTTTAATTTCAAAATATAAGCTCCATCCATTTATTTGGGTGGAGCTTTTTTTGTATCTGCTTTTTTCTTATTGTATTAGTAGTTTGACTTGCTCAGTTAAATTACCTCCTCTTAAATTTTTTGCAATTATTTTTCCTTCTTTATCTATTAGAAATGTTGAAGGATATGAACTTACTCCAAAGTCTTTGTTAACCTTTTTGTCAGACATCGTATTGATGTATTTCATTTGATTCTCTTTAATGAAACTTCTCAATACATTTTCAGAATCATTTGTTGATATACCAATTACAATTAGATTCTCATCCGAAAAAGAATCGGATAGTTTTTTAACATTCGGAATTTCAGCACAACACGGGCTACACCAGGTTCCCCAAAAATCAAGAAAAACATATTTTCCTTTAAGTTCGGAAAGTTTTATTTCTTCATTTCCCATACTCATCAATTCAAAATCGGGAGCAATGCTACCCTCTGTGATTTTGAATTTATTGATGAGGTTGTCAACCATTCCATTTTGAAAACCAGAATAATTCGGAAACGTTTCTTTTAGTGTTTCAATTATTTTTTTGGCTTTCTCCGGATTATATCTTTCAGTATTTCTGGCTTTTGTATACAATAACATTCCACCAATTTCTTGATCGCTAACTGTTTTCTCATAGTCTATTAGGAAGTTCGTAAAAAAGCCAAATGGCACATCAATCTCATCTAGTATTCCATAGTTATAAAGTTCAGCGTCATAATAAGGGGAAATGCTCTGCAATACAGGAATTGGAATGTTTTCATTATTCTCAAGCAAGTTCTTAAGCGCGATTGCTACTTTTTTCAGGTAATTGAAATAGGAACTACTTTTCTTTAACTTGTTCCCTTCAACACGTCTATTGTTGACCATGTGATCATAATATTCTATATAAACAGGATCAAAATTCTTAGCCATGTAATAGCCCAACTCCACAAAGAAACTGTTCTTATTTGCGTTTTCTTTAAGCAAGTTGAATCGTTCTAAATTTCTATCGTAAATTTTGACATAGTCTTCAAAATTTATTCTTGTTTTTAGTTCATAACGGGCTGTGCCGAGCTCATTATTTATTTCCTGTAGCGCAAATAAAAGTTCATAATTTTCTTCAGTTTCTTTATTTGTTTTGACTAAAGGTTTAATCAGGTAATTGTTGTACTGACTCGGATCTTTACTCGCATTTGCTGTGTTTGCATCAATAAAACCATATTCCGATGGATCAAAAATAATGGTCGAGTTACCCTTCGAATTTATATTACTCAGCTGGTGCCATTTGTTGTATTCATTGGTTGGGAGTTTGTTTGTATGTAAAACCTGTTTGTCGTTGATCTTAAAATTAAATTCCTTGATTTTAAGATCCATATACTTATCACCTATTTTATAGGTGCCAGTTACTTCATCAAATTCAAGAAAGACATTATTACTCCAATTGTTAAATTCGCCATTAATTGAAACTTTTTCAACTTTCTGATGAAGGCTCAATGGCATTAATGCAAGCTCCAGGTTGATTTCTTTTTGATTATTTACTTCGATATGATAATAATGGTCATCACTATAAGGGTTTAGCATGTAAAGGGTATATGTCCCTTTTTCGAGGTCAATTTCAAATTCACCGTTTTCAGAAATTAGCATCGTATCACATTCGTTATAATAACGATGGTTCAAATTGTAATCAACAATTCCAAGTCCGAAATTAGCTTTCGGTGTTTCATCACTTGTTGTTAGCTTTACTTTTAAAGTCGTTTGTTCTGGCGTACAAGAAGCCATTACTAAAATAAAAAATGCGAAAAAAAAGTTTTTCATGATTTTGATTTAAGGGATAAGAATGTTTTTCAAATTTTTTTGATTATTTAAAAATAGATCTTTTAATTAACAGTATAACTTTATATGTAAAGTTTAAGTGTATTTTTTGTTTTATAACATAAACAATTATATATCGAATAGTTGTGCAGATTCTTAAATGAACAACATAAATTTTCAACTGCGTCTTCGTGTTAACTTAGATATCCCTCTCGAAAGTAATATTAACCCCTCTTTATACTGGTTCGTTTTATATTGTTTTAATCATTCAAATAAATCCAAAAATATATGATTCAATTTTATTTTACGACGCTAATTTTTTTATTGCTGGCCATAAGCAATTCCAATGCACAATCTATTAAATTGATTGACTCAAGTGCAACCAAGGAAACGAAAGCATTATTTAAAAATTTGAAAGCGCTTTCAGAAAATCATACGCTTTTTGGTCACCAACATGCAACGGAATATGGTCATGGATGGTCTGGAGATGAAAATAGGTCGGATGTAAAATCAGTATGTGGTTCGCACCCCGCAGTTATTGGTGTTGACGTTTCTGGCTTTTCCGGAACACAAGCTGATGCAATTTCAGTTAATGTTGAAAAGCTTAGGAAAAATGTAGTAGATACTTACAATCGTGGTGGTGTAACAACTGTTTCATGGCATTTTTCGAATCCAGTTTCTGGAGGAAGGTATGCCTGGCGCGAAGGTGTTTCTCTTCCAGCTGTAAAGTATATTATCCCTGGAGGCGAAGCTCACACTCAATACAAGGAAATTTTAACAACAATTGGGACTTGGGCAAATAGCCTTGAAGGAGAAGATGGAACATTAGCCCCAGTAATTTTCCGCCCTTATCATGAGTTTGATGGCGGCTGGTTTTGGTGGGGAGCTCCACATTGCACGGTTGATGAATTTACAACGCTTTGGAAGTTTACGGTTTCTTATTTACGTGATTCTCTCGATGTGCATAATTTTATTTATGCATTTTCACCCGACAATAAGTTTGATTCCGAAGACGATTTCCTTGAACGTTATCCTGGAAATGAATGGGTAGATATGTTGGGAATGGACAATTATGGCGATATGGGGCGTGATGGCTATAACATTGAACGTGCCGCACGGAAATTAAAAATTGTATCAGATATTGCTGAGAAAAATGGAAAACTCGCAGCTTTTACAGAAACCGGTTTGGAATCAATTCCGGATACAACCTGGTGGACAGAATCTTTGTTGAAAGCAATGCATATGTACAATTCTAAATTATGCTACGTTTTAGTCTGGCGTAACGATACTCGAAGTCCTACTCATTATTATGCACCTTATCCAGATCATAAAAGTGTTCCCAACTTTTTAGACTTTTACAAGCATCCCTATACTTTGTTCGAAGATGATTTAGATTCGATTTATGAAAAGTAAAATTGAACCTGATTTGAAAACAAATGAGCTATCTTATTCAAAATCGTAACTGTTAATTTTAAAACAAAAAAATAAATGAAAAACCTAACAACGTTATTACTTGCATTATTTTTAATAAGCAATGTTATATCAGCAAAATCGGTTGATAAAACAATAAGTTCACCAAATGGGAAAATTAAAGTACTTGTTAATATTTCGGATAAATTAAGCTGGTCTGTAAGTCATAATGATCAGGTGTTAATTCAACCTTCAACCATCTCGCTCGAACTTCAAAATGGTGAAGTGTTAGGTGATAATATGAAAGTGAAGTCGTCAAAAATTACGGCAATCAATACGGAGTTTGAGGCCATCAATTACCGAAAGTCAATAGTGAAAGATCAGTATAATTTGCTATCATTAATAAGCAAAAACGGCTTTAGTGTCGAGTTTCGCGTATATAACGACGCTGTTGCCTACCGATTTGTAACATCAAAGGAAGGAGAGATTGAAATAATGAGTGAAAAAGCTAATTTTAATTTCACTGAGGATCATCAGGCTTTCGTTCCTTATTTGTGGGATTACCGTGGTGGTGAAATAATGAATGCTTCCTTTGAGTCGCCCTATTACGAACAAAAAATATCAGAATTCCGTAAAGACTCTCTAGCCATTCTTCCACTTTTGGTTGATGTTGGTGAAGGAAAGAAGGTAGTGCTAATGGAAGCCGATTTAGAAAATTATCCTGGAATGTTTCTCAATTTGAATGAAACCAATCAAGGATATAAAGGAGTTTTTGCTGCTTATCCGCTTGAGGTAAAAGTTGCTGGCTACGAAAACATGAACCGTATACCCACCAAACGTGCAGAATACATTGCTAAGGTAGACGGTAAGCGTACCTTTCCATGGCGTATTGTTGCCATTAGCGAGAACGACAAAGATTTACTCAACAACGATATTGTTCAAAAACTAGCAGCACCATCGCGCATTGAAGATCCAAGTTGGATTGAACCCGGACTAGTTGCGTGGGACTGGTGGAACGATTATAACATTACAGGTGTTGATTTCAAAGCTGGCATGAATACAGCAACTTTCAAGTATTACATCGATTTTGCTTCGGCTAACAAAGCCAAGTACATTATACTTGATTGGAAATGGTCGGCTCGTTTCGATTTAAACGACGTGAACCCCGATGTTGATTTGGAAGAAATTATTGCCTACGGAAAAAGCAAAGGAGTAGGTGTGATTCTATGGGCGGCATGGTGTACCATATACGAACAAATGGAACAAGTAATTCCAAAGTATTCGAAAATGGGAGTGAAGGGATGGAAAATTGATTTTATCGATAGAGACGATCAGTTGGCAGTTGCTTCAACATACGAGATTGCCAAACTTGCTGCTGAGCACAAAATGTTTGTCGATTACCACGGTGTATTTAAGCCAACTGGTTTGCAACGTACTTATCCCAATGTGGTAGGTTACGAAGGTGTTTACGGTTTAGAGAATTTTAAATGGGCCGATACCGATGCTCCACGTTATGCCGTTACAATTCCGTTTACTCGAAACATGGCAGGTCCAATGGATTATACTTCGGGAGCCATGCGTAATGCTACTCAGGCCGATTTTGTGGCACGTAATCATGCAACCATGAGTAAAGGAACCCGTTGCCATCAATTGGCACAATACGTGGTTTTTGAAGTGCCCATTCAAATGTACAGCGATAGCCCAAGCATGTATTACAATGAACAGGAAAGCACTGATTTTATTAGTCGTATTCCAACTGTTTTCGATGAAACTGTTCCCTTAGATGGAAAAGTGGGAGAGTATGTTGCCATAGCTCGCAAGAAAGAAGAAACCTGGTTTGTAGGAGCTATGACCAATTGGACTCCTCGTGATTTGACCATCGATTTTTCCTTCTTAGAAGAAGGGGAATATACACTAACTATTTTTAAAGATGGAATGAATGCCGAGACCGAAGCAACTGATTATAAAAAGGAAGTTGTTCAAATTAAAGCTGGAGAGAAAATGAAAATACATATGGCTCCCGGTGGTGGTTGGGCAGCACGAATTGAAAAATAAGCAACTCTTAAAGAATAAAAGAAGGAGGATTTTCAAACGAAAACCCTCCTTTTTTTGAAACTATAACTTTTCTTATTCAGTATAAGAATCCCTAATTCTAATTAATTCTTAATAAATCTTGTAGTCAGAACCGATTGGCTGCTTTGTACTTTTAGAATATAAGCACCCTTTTTAAGTTCAGAAACGTTAATCGATTTCGAACCTTCATGTGTTCTTACAATATTACCATTCATTCCATATACTTCAATTTTAAGAATCTGGTCAATGCCTTTAACAAAAAGCATATCTACAACCGGATTTGGATATACTGAAATTTCAGCACTGATTGAATTCACCGAAACGGTAGTGATGGTTACATCGGCTGTTGCTTTGCTTTCTGAAACATTTCCAAAGTTGTCAACGCTTTCAAAAGCGAAAGTATATTCACCATTCTCAGTTACTTCAATGTTCAAACTATTATCGCTTTCTTTTGGATATACTTTGTTCGACAGCAATACATCGTTTTGATAAACATTGTAATAAAGAATTGCAATGTTGTCGCTTGCATTTTCCCAGGTAAGAGTAATCTTTTCCTTTTCTGACGTTGCACTTAAATTAGAAACAATACCAGGAACTTCGGTGTCAGGAACTAAACTGAAATCGCCCATCGCATCGAATTGAAGAGTCCCAAATAACGAAGGATCGTTGTATGGATTTGGCGTTGTTGCTACCAAAGTAATCTGATTGCGGTTAGCGTCTGATGCCGTTGCATCGTTATCGCTAGCCAAAATATCAAAGCCAATTTGAGCGCCAATTGCTGGCGTAAATCCAATCATTAATGAATCCCAAGGAATTGACAATTCGAAGCGGTAACCGGTTTCGGTTACAGTGTATACCTGAGTTGCTCCTTCAAGGCTATTGTTTACGCTAAAGTCAACACCAGGAACTAATCTTAATTGATAGTCGTTTGCATCGTAAGTAGGATCATTCGACATCCAACCACCGTTACGAGGCCATTTAATGTTCTTTGAATTATCCATGTCGAAATAAACTTCAATATTATCAACCTGGTAATTCGTACCCGAAGAAACAATACTATCATCGGTAATATTAAGCACTAAGTTCACATTCTTTTCATCCCAGGTTGAATTTAAAACGCAAGTGTAATCTTCAGGAGAATCAACAGTTCCTACAATAATATTTTCTACTAAGAATTCTTTTTTAGGCGAATCATTTGCTGTTAATGCAGGAATGGGATCCCAACCGTCGTTTCCTTTAGTGAAATTGAAGGTGTTAATTTCAGATCCATCACTAAGTGTAGGCTCAGCTAAAATAGTTGACCAAGTTGCACGACTAGCTTGATTGTTTTCGCCAGATACTTCAACAGTTCCATATTCATACATCAAATCAGATTCTCCTCCCAATGAACTGTTCCAGCCTTCGGGAAGTATTAATGATTTGCCATCGTCTTCTGCATTAATCGTGGTGTTATAAAATACAACTTCACTTGTATTGGCTTGCCAAGGGCGTCCGAAATAACCTGGTGCAACCAAGTTGCTAAACGAATTGTCAACACCAGGAGTAGCCGATTTAATGGTGCATTCGTACATTAAATAACCTCTTCCCTCGCTTTGTTGCGCAGCCGTTATATACCAAGAGTCTTTGCTGGTGTTAATTACTAAATCGGTTTTGTAAAATACGGCAACCATTCCTCCAAATAAGTAATCGGTTCCACCCATCATTGCTCCTTTGTATACTACAACTCTTGCACCTTGTCCACCAAAGAATGAATCTTGATTTCCTACCACTCTGCAATTATTTAGAATAGTTTTATCGGTATTGTTGGTGATTGCAATTGCAGCTGCTCTTTCAACAAAACTTGATGCCTGAACTGCTGTGTTTCCAACATCGGTTGGTCGTTCACCTTTATTGCCCGATTCCCAAAGTACCAAAACATCTTCCGATTCTTTTTTAGAAATGTATTGGTTGAATGAATTCTCAAAAATAATGTTCTCGGCTTCGAATCCATCTGCATGAATTACAACAGTTGCATTCCAGTAGGATCCGTTTGTTGTTCCTGCACCTTCATTCTCATAAGACAAATAACCATTTTCTTTATTTACTCTTAAAGTTTCAGCATTCCATTTTTGCATATCCATACTTAAGTAATTGTATCCATGTCCGTAATACGAAGTAACACGAACAGCAGCTGGATCGATATCAACACCTTGGTTCATTAAAGCGATATTTGGTTCTGTAGCAGCATTTTTCAACGTAATATTAGCTACGTCAACTACTAGCATTTCTTCGTAATTGCCTGGATCAATTGTTACAGTTACACGTTCATTGTTGTCGCGTTCCATTTTGCGAATTGCCGCTAATGCTTCGTTAATGCTTGCATACATTTTATCAGAACCAACTGTAATTTCAGCTTCGAATTCAATTGTTTCTTCTACCGAAATGTTGGTGATGTAAGTAGTTCCTGCACCAGCTCCAATGGTAATTGTAACATAGCCTGCTTCAGTTCCTGTGTAAATGTATTCTGCATACTCTATGGTGCTGGTACTTCCGCTTGAAGTGCTAATTGACTCGCCACCATCAATACTGAAATCGGCAGCGTAATAATAGGAAATTGTAATTTTATTACCGGCATTAACAGGTACCTGTATTGTTGCTTCAGGTTTTGTTGATAAATGCCCTTTGGCAATTTCGTTTTTAATTGAGCCGGTAAACAATAATCCTTTGTAGGTTGAGCTTCCATCTTCAATCACCATATCGTCGAAGGTCCAATAGGAAATGGCTTGGAATACAAGTGTTTTTGAAGTAGCAACTCCATCAACGCTTAAGTTTGAAGTCAAACCCAATTGAAGTGCATATTCTTCTAAACCTGAAATGCTAATGGTATAAGTTCCATCGCGTAAACTAATGTTATCAATCGATGTGAAGGTATAGCTATATCCTTCTTCGTTTAAATTGCTAAATGTTAAACCAAGTTTAGCCAACTGCTCTTGATTTAAGCCCGAAGCTTCAATTGCTATATCGTAAACCGGTTTAGTTTCAAAAACAATAGCAGCACTTTCATCTGCTTCGCCAATGCTTTTCGTATTGTTTGGAATGAAATAATCGTTCACCCCTTTAGCCGAAATGGTATATTCACATCCCGGTTCTAATTGAACGGTATAAGTGCTAGCTTCAACATCAATAATTGCTTCAGGTTTGTAAATTTTATTTGCAGAAGCATCAGGAGTGTAGTTAATCTCTAAATCCTCTAAACTTGTTGTCAGGCCTGTAATTGAGCCGCTAACAGTGTAAAGTGCCACTTCTTCAATGGCAACATCAAAACTGCTTGTTTCTTCAGTTACGTCTAAAGAGGTGCCGCTATTAATAATGTATTTGTCGGCATTCAATAAACTTAATTCGTATGTATATCCTGCAGGAATATCAACATTATAGCTTCCATCAGCAATAACTGAGTTCCAAGTTTTTCCTGCTTCGTTGGTGAAAACAATCGCATAATCTGCTGAAATACCTTCGGCTTCACTTACATCAACATTACCAGTTAAAGTAATATAGCTGGCATCGGCTCTGTAAATACGGTAATAGCTTGGTTTGTCTTGTGTGTCGTAAATGTGGTACGTACCTGCTGCTTTGGCTACAAATTTTACCTCTGTGATATCAGATAGAGTTGAAGCTACATCGGTTTGTGCTTCTGGGTCACTTACGTATTCGAAATTAAGTAATCCACCGCCATTTTGCGAAATGGCCATAATGGTAACTTCATCGTCTTCACTTAAAGCGAGACTCATGTAGCGTCCTGAATTTGAACCCGAGTTTACATATATTCTTCCTGTATATCCTTCTTGGCTCGATAAATTCTCATCGTAGCGAGTAAGGTTGGTATTAGAAGTTCTTAATCGATCGTTTCCTCCTCCAATCCAGCTTAGTACGCCCGCACTAAAACTTGGTAAAACATTTCCTGCACTACCAACACTAATTGACGCATCGTACCAAGAGTTGATAATGCTTTCATTTAAATTGTTGTTGTAAACAGATTCGTCTAATTGTTCTGCACCAAAATCCCAAACATCAGTTAATCCGTTCGAAGGCTCAATAGCTGCTGCATTTTCAATTGTTAATCCATGAATATAAACATCTCCATCGGCAAGCAATGTGAGTGTTAGAACATCTGCTGGTCCGGTGTATGAGAAGTTTACAGCAAATGCATCGTCGCCACCTTTATTTTCGGCAGCAATGGTTCCCAGTTCGGTGCCATTCTCATTAGTTATTACAAATACTGCATTGTCTTTACTATAGGTGCAAGTAATAAACGTGATAGTTGCATTTCCTGCAACCAGAATATCCATAGAGTTTTCGTTGTAAAAAACAGCACCATGAGAAGAGTCGTGATACCAAAATTCATCACTTTCGTTGCTATTCATTGTTACAATTCCGTCACTAGTAATAAAAGTTGAATACTTAGTTTCAGTATTTTGTGGCATTTCACTTCCATCGGCCAAATTGTATGAATAAGTTTTTCCTGCTTCAGCAATAACATCCTGGCTATTGTCTGTAATGCTAATTGAATAACTTTCTGGTAGTGAATTTTCGCCTGAAAATGTTAACTCCAATACGTTGCCATTTATAGTAACAGAGGCAATATCTCCACTTAGTTCAGGAGTGAAGCTATCTAAAGGTTCTCCATTTAAACTCATTCGAATTGAAGCCATTTCTGCAGTTGCGCTTACAACAGTACCTTCACTTACCGTAACAGTAGCATTGCTGGTTGAATTTTCGCCAGCTGTAAAACTAATTACATTACCATTTAGAGTAATGGTTCCAGTTTTTTGAACCCACTCGCTTAATTCAACAGGAGTAGTTACTGGTACAATTTCAATACTAGGAACATAGGTAGTTGCAGTAAAATCTATCGTTACAGTTCCTGCCTCACCAGCATATAAAAAGTCGATGGTAGTTCCATCGTTATGGTATTCGCCTGATGCCTGTGCCGCTTGAGTCGCAATATCGAATTGCCCTGTTTCACTTGATACACTAATGGTACCAGCAGAGTATGTGCAACCTCCAATTTTTACAATTGAATTTCCAGCAACTTGAAGAACAAGCTGGTTTCCTGCTTTGAAGGTACTTCCGTGTTGATCGCCATTGTATCCATATGCATTGCTAGGTCCAACTTTTACATCAATAAGTCCCATGCTGATATCCGATTTCCCATCTGTTGAGGTAGGAACAATACTTCCATCTCTAAAATCGTAGAAGTAAATGATGTTCTTTTCGGCAGAATTGAATGCATTACCCAATTGTGCGGGAATTAGTTCAATGGAAGGTAAATACAAATCGTTTCCTGTTCCAGCAATGGTTTTAAACGATAGCGTATCGGCTCCTCCTGAATACACAAAATCGTATGTTTCAGCTAAGTCGTTCGTTACTTGAGTGTTTTGAGTTCCCAAATCGCCTTCTGAATTGGCAGTACCTAACATGTTTAGTTTCGAATATTTCGATCCCAAAAATTTAATGGTATGGCTAGCATCTACTGTAATTTTTATTTCACTATCTACTTTCATGTTTAAACCATACTGTTCACCATGGTGACTATAGTTTCCACTTAGAATTAAGGAAGCATCTTCTGATTGTCCATTGCTAATTATGGAACCATCGGTAAAGTCGTAGGTGTAATTTCCTGTAAGCTGCCCAAATGCAAATGTCATTCCTAGCAAAAGAGCAAATAGAGATAATACTGATTTTTTCTTCATCGTTGTAAAGTATAAAATGTTAGTTATTTTAATTTGTTGCTATAAATTTAGGCATGATTGGCACCTAAGTGCTTGTAATTTTTACCGTAATATTTGTAATATTTGCTGTTCAGGTTAAAGAACATATTGCCATTTTTATATCAGAAATGCGAATTTGTTAGCTGTTTAAACTTGCTTTAAATGAGTGTTTTACTCTTAATAAAATGAAATAGATATCATTTTTAGATTATATCACCCCCTTTTCGCTATTTCATATCAGTACATTTGTTTAAAATGAGCTAATTAGTATGGGGTTTAAATTGAAGTTGATTAGTATTCTGTTACTGTTTTTCTTATTTTTTAAAGTGGGGAAAGCTGAATATGAATGTATCTTCGAACACATATCAACCGAAAGTGGTTTATCACATGGAAGTGTATCAGGAATGATGAAAGACCATAAAGGCTTTATGTGGTTTGCTACTTGGGATGGAATAAACCGTTACGATGGAACTACTTTTAAAACTTTTAAGCCTGGAACTTCAAGCCTAACTGGCATTGCTTCGAATCGGATTGAGGACATGAAAGAAGATTCTTTAGGGAATATTTGGGTGCTTACATACGATGACAAAGCATTCAGATTTAACAAGCTTACTGAACAATTCGATCAAATACCAAATGATTTTAATGAAGGTGTTGAAATAAAGGAAATATCCGTATTTCAATCGGGAGATGTTTGGCTTTTAACCAAAAATAATGGTGCTTATCAGGTGTATACTAATCCTGAAAGTAATCTATTTCAGGTAAATCATTTTCATACAAATAGCAAACCTGCAATAAAAGGTAATGTAGTTAATTTCATTGCCGAAGATTATGATGGAGGTGTTTGGATTAATTCAAATAAGGGAATTGTAAGTTTTCAAAAGAATGAAAAAAATGAACTGAGTGTTTCATCTAAATTCAATCCTAATTTCTTTGAGAATTATAACGTAAGTACATTAACCGAAACCCATTCTTTTATTTATTTCGGGACCAATAAAGGTGTGTTACTTGCTAACGATAAAACAAATAAAACATATAGTAAGTTAAAAGTTGAAACAAAATCAGCTATAACACGAATGCTTGCCTCTGCTGATGGTGAACTGTTCATAGGAACATCAGCCAATGGTGTTTTTCAATATTCAGAGAAAGAACAGAAGATTCTAAAGCACTACTACCACGAAAATATAAAAAAAGTATTGAACTTATTTCTAGTCTCTCATAAGCAATTGTGGATAGAGTCTGCTCTTGCTGGAATTTCAAAAATTGATTTGGAAACGGGGAATTACAAATATTTTGTTCAAGATTTAGAGGTATACAGTGGAATTAGATCTGATGCACAATGTGGTTTTATGGAAGACGAACAGCAAACACTTTGGTTAACGCTTAAAGGTGGTGGTTTTGGTTTTTACAATCATAAATCTGATAAGCTGGAATATTTCTATAATGAACCAGGTAATGAATACAGCAAAATATCTAATTTTTTAAACTGTTTCTACAAAGATTCTTCTGGAGTTTTATGGATAAGTACTTATTTCAAAGGAATTGAAAAAGTAACTTTCATTCAAAATAAATTCAGATTTACACAGCCTGTTCCACAAGTAACACCAAGTATTGCAAACGAAGTTCGTGCATTGCTAGAAGATTCTCAGGGGTATTTATGGGTCGCTAACAAAAAACAAGAAATCTATATTCTCGATTCTACTTTTAATTTTATAAAGAAAATTGATCAACTAAATGGAAATTCAATTGGAAGAGTTTATGCAATGCTCGAAGATTCAAAAGGTAGAATTTATTTGGGAACCAAAGGAAATGGCTTGTTTCGTCTCACTCGCAGTTCATATTTAAAATTCGAAGTAGAGCATTTTTTACATAATGAGAAGGATGCTTATTCTCTTTCCAATAACAATATTTATACACTGCTCGAAGATTCGAAAAATCAGATTTGGGTAGGAACTTACGGTGGGGGTATTTCAATTTTAAAAGACAGTAAATTTTTACATGCCCAAAACGAATTGGTGAATTTCCCTTTAAATAAGTGTAAAAAAGTTCGTCATATAATTGAAGATCAATCAGGGAATGTTTGGATTGGAACAACCAACGGAATTTTATTCTGTGAAACAAGTTCTCAAAGCATTGAAGATTTTAATTTTCAACACTACAATACTGATATTGGTAATATTGAAGGCATACGCAGTAACGATGTGTTCTGGTTTTTAAACGACAAGCAGAATAATATTTGGTTGGCAAGTTTGGGTGGAGGAGTGGCAAAGTTGAATAATTATCCAAGAGCCGAATCTTCCCTTGTTTTTTCAGTATTTACTCAAGCTGAAGGATTACCAAGTGATGTGGTATTTACTATTGTATCAGATTTAGAAGGTAAACTTTGGATGTCGACTGAAAATGGAATTTCGTGTTATGATCCAAAAGAAAGTGTTTTTCAGAATTTTAGTCAATCCGATGGAATAAGGAATTCTGGTTTTTCGGAAGCAGCTACCACTACACGTTCTGATGGTAGTATTTGTTTTGGAGGATACAATGGAATTTACAGCTTTAATCCATCAACTTTCAAAACCATTCAAAACGAAGTTGCATTGGTGTTTACTTCATTTCAGCTTTCAGGGAAAGAGTTTGTTCCCGGTCCCAATTCAGTCTTGTCTAAGTCAATAAGCGAAACACCATCAATAGAATTAACTCATTTGCAAAATGCTTTTGGTATTACTTGGGCAGGTCTCAATTATAGAATGCAAGATAAAATGCAATTCGACTACAAACTAGAAGCTTACGAAGATCACTGGAATACAAGTTCAACGAATACGAAGGCCAATTACACAAAAGTTCCGCCTGGTCAATACATTTTTAAAGTAAAATTTAGTAATCCAGAGTTATTGGAATTGAATGAACCCTTAGAACTTTCAATTGAAATACTTCCTCCTTTTTGGAAAACAAGTTGGGCTTACATTATTTATCTTGTACTAACTATCGTAAGTGTCGAAATTGCCCGTAGAATAATAACTTCAATGATTCGTTTGCGAAATAGTGTGCAAATAGAAAAGGAACTAAGTGCAATTAAGCTAAATTTTTTCACTCAAATTTCACATGAATTAAGAACTCCTTTAACGCTTATTTTAGGACCTTCAAAAGCTATTTTGAATAATGAAAAACTAAGTGAACGAGGGAAAGAGTATTCACTTCTGATTGAACAAAATGCTCAACGCTTACTGCGAATGATCAATCAATTGCTCGATTTTAGAAAACTACAAAGTAAAAAGTTGGACTTAGAGCTTTGTATTGGAAATATAGTATCGTTTACTCAATCTGTTTGCCAGAATTTTGAAGATTTGGCTTTGGAGAAAAAAATTACTTTTTCACTTAAATCCCAACTTGAATTTATTCCGGTTTTGTTTGATAAGGAGAAAATGGAAAGTGTATTATTTAACCTTTTGTCTAATGCATTTAAGTTTACACCAGAATTGGGCAAAATTGAAGTACAACTACAAAGTGATAAAAGTCAAAAAAGTGTGACAATAAGTGTTGCCGATTCAGGACTTGGAGTATTAAAAGAGAAAGAGAGTAGTTTGTTTACCTTGTTCAATAGCGATAATAGTGGAATTAAAAAGCAACATTCTGGAACAGGAATAGGACTCGCTCTATCAAAAGAGTTAATAGAGTTGCACAAAGGCAAGCTTAGTTACAAAACTAGCTCTGGAGGTGGGGCAACTTTTGTTATCCAGCTGGCATTGCAAAATGCAACAGAAGAAAGTATTCAAATCGAAAGTGAATTTCCCACAACGAATAATGAAACCGTTTTATTACATGAAGTTGAAGAACAAACACAAACACAAACGGATATTGACTTTCCCCGAATACTTATTGTTGAAGATCACAACGAACTAAGGAGATTTCTAAAACTTGAATTGCAAGAACAATATCATATAGAAGAAGCATCGAATGGAAACGAAGCTTTAGGAAAAGTACAACATCATCAGCCCGATTTAATTCTTTCCGATATAATGATGCCCGAAATGGACGGTATACAGTTGCTCGATAAAATAAAAACAAACTTTGATACAAGTCATATTCCGGTGGTTCTTTTAACTGCAAAATCGTCGGTTGAGAGCAAAATTGAAGGCTTAAAATACGGAGCTGATGCCTATTTAACCAAACCATTTAACGGCGAACAGCTAAAAGCACAAATTGAGAATTTGCTCAAACAACGCGAGCTCTTTTCCGAAAAATTTACCGATAGTACAAACGACTTCAAAAATTTAGCAGGAATATCAATTACGCTTCCCGATATTCAGTTTTTAAAGCAAATTCGTGAAATTATTGAACTGAATTTATCGAATACCGATTTCAAAACGGGCGACATATATACTTCATTGGGAATGGGGCGGAGTAAGTTTTTTGATAAACTGAAAGGCTTAACTGGTTTGTCTCCCATCGATTTCATTAAAGATTATCGATTAGGGAAAGCTAAAAAATTACTGGAAACTGGGCAATACAATGTTTCAGAAGTTTCTTATTTGTCGGGATTTACCGATGCTAGCTATTTTAGTAAGTGTTTTAAAGAACAGTTTGGAGTAAATCCCTCGAAATTAAACAAGGTGTAGTTGCTTAATTCTTAATAAGCATATTCTTTAATGAATTTTCAACATTATTCCTCATTCAATGTTTTATTTTATCTGGATGGTTATGGTATAAAGTAAAGGTAGAAATGACGAAGATAAAATTTAGCGTTCAGAACGAAGGTAAATCGTGGATGCAAGTTGTACAGAAGTACAATAAGCCTGAAGCTCTCAGAAGTTGGTGGCAAGTAATTAATTCAGTTGTACCCTATGTTGGCCTTTGGGTGTTAATGGTTTATTCATTATCTATTTCCTATTGGCTCACCTTATTTTTATCGGTACTAGCCGCAGGATTTTTGGTGCGAATATTTATCATCTTTCACGACTGTGGCCATGGTTCTTTTTTCAAATCACCTTTGGTTAGTCGTATTGTAGGGATTCCATTGGGTATTTTGGTTTTTACACCGTATCATAAATGGCATCACGATCATTTGATTCATCATCAAACGGTCGGTAATTTGGATAAACGTGGTGTGGGTGATGTGAAAACATTGACCGTAAAGGAATATCAAAAAATGTCGAAAGCAAAGCAATTGTGGTATCGGATTTACCGGCATCCCATTATTTTGTTGATTATTGGTCCATTTGTTTTGTTTACCATTTTGTTGCGGTTTCCTAAAACAAGTCGATCTAAGAAAGAAAAATTATATACACATTTGACTTCTATTGCCATTGCATCAATTGTAGTTGGTCTTTCCTTTTGGATTGGATTAGTCCCTTATTTGTTGATTCAGTTGCCCATTTTATACATAGCTACCGTTCATGGTGTTTGGTTGTTTTACGTTCAGCATCAGTACGAAGATGTTCGGTGGGAGCGGAGTGGACAGTGGGATTATAAAACCATTGCTCTCGAAGGCAGTTCCTATTTAAAATTACCTAAGGTTTTGCAATGGTTTACCGGTAACATTGGTTTTCACCATATTCATCATCTAAGTCCTCGCATTCCGAACTACAACCTTGAGAAATGCTACAAAGAGAATGAAGCCTTTCATGTTGAAAAACCATTAACCTTTTTCACCGCACTTAAATCGTTAAAATTACGGTTGTGGGATGAGAAAAAGCAACGCTTGGTAAGTTTTAGAGGAGTATAATTAATTGAAAAATGTCATCTTATTTAAGGATGACATTTTTTTAGAATCTGTTGAGTGAATCGTTCACCGTTCACTTCAGCTTCAACAATATAGTTACCCGCTTTTAAATTATGTAAATCTAACATTGAAATTTCAGTAAATTCTTCTGAAATTAACTTTTGTCCACTAAGGGTATATACAGAAATAATAGCTTCTCCTTTGATTTCGATAGTTAGTTTATCTATTACAGGATTTGGATAACATTTGAAAGCTTCATTGTTTAATTTATTTAAAGGAGCAGAAACTCCGCCACTTGTTTGTGTAATCATAAAAAGCTCAATACCGTTTCCTGTTTCTAAGTTGCGCGTGTATTGTCTGTCAGAAGCATTGTTCCAGTGTTCATGTACTCCTAAACTTGGAATAATTGAACCATCATCTTCTGGATCGTATTCAATTCCTTCGGGCCACCATTCTTTCGAAGCAGCTTGATGAAGGTAATCGTCTACTGCAGGGAAACGTACATATCCATAACGAGGAGGGGTTGTTGATAGGTCTTCGGTTATTATTTCGGCTTGAAAAATATCTAGTGCAACCGATGAAATTGCAACTGGATCGAAGGAAAGTAAAATAGAACTCGACCAATCGTTATTAAAAGGCTCCATTCTGAATTTCATTGGCGGATCGTGCTCGTACGATGTTCCCCAAAGTAAATCGCCAAAATATAATAATGTTTTTCCTCCAAGATGTTCGTGTGCCATTAAATCAACCATAACCCGATACTGTTTGTATTCGTCGCGCAATGGTTTGTTGTAATCTTCGCGATGCAAACCAGTATGTAAGTGCGATGAACTACCTCGAGTATGAGTGCCAAAATGATTTTTTGCAAAGAAGGTAACTCCACCCCAACGGTGTCCTTTCAATGCAGGAATGTTTAAAATATAATCGGCATTAATATGGCACGCGTAATATTTGTCAGATATTTCTCCAAGTACTGTTCCTTTGTCGGAATATTTTATTTGTCCTTCATCTGATTCGCTCATGATGTAGCGATCGTCCTCAAAGCTGTGCTTCGAAATGTAATTAATGTTCGGGAATTCGGCACTCCATTTTTCGTAACAATGTTTGAAAACGTGGGTGAAAGGATCGCCAATGAATATGTTTTCTTCAGGAACTCCTGCATTATTAACTAATTGACGCAACATAGATAGAATTGCTTGTGGCGAAGTGTCAACATTTCCGTAATCGGCATCGTTTTTAATTGAGATATCGGTCCAGTTTATATTCCATGCATGTACAGCGTTTACTTTGATGAAAATTGTTTCGTTTGCATTGAAACCAACTTCACCTTTATTGTGCGTTGAATTGTAGAATTTAAATACGGCATCCCAGGCT
>JAQIBQ010000079.1 GCA_027859005.1 Prolixibacteraceae bacterium
ATCGAGAAGAGGGAGAGGGAGATAGAAAAACTTTCAACAGAGAACGAAATTTCAATAAATACGACTAAAAATAAAAAGCGAGTTTTTAACTCGCTTTTTTTATTTTTCATTTATTCATCCTTATATATTGCATATTGATATATTATTCCTTATATTTAATTATAACTTTTTGCAAATTAATCAGGAAAAGAAGGTAACCATTTATTGCAAAAAAGAATTAAATAACAACGGCAATGAAGTTAAGCCAATTTGATTAAGACATTATGTATGGGGGATATTTAAATTCAATAATGTTTTAAAAGATTTCAACCCAGCTTATAAGCTGGGTTGTTTTATTCAAAACACTTCCAATAAATAGCTGCTAACACAATATTAACATAAAAGCTAATTGCCTAATAGCTGTATTTCATTTCCCATAAATTCTTATCTTTGATTTCATTTCAAAAATTAAAGTTCAAAACAATGCAAACAATTGAAACCTACGATTTTTCCGGTAAAAAAGCACTAATTAGAGTTGACTTTAATGTGCCTTTAAATGAAAATTTTGAAATTACCGACGATACACGAATGAGAGCAGCACTACCTACCATCAAGAAAGTAATTGAAAAAGGTGGTTCTCCCATTATTATGTCACACTTAGGACGTCCAAAAAATGGACCAGAAGATAAATTCTCTTTACGCCACATTGTACAACACCTTTCTGATTTACTGGATGGTACTACTGTAAATATTGCTCCTGATTGTATTGGAGATGAAGCAAAAGTGATGGCAAGTGAGCTTAAAGCTGGAGAAGTATTGATTCTTGAAAACCTACGTTTCTACAAAGAAGAAACCAAAGGTGATGAAGATTTCGCAAAAAAATTGGCTGAAAACGGCGATTGCTGGATTAACGATGCTTTTGGTACTGCTCATCGTGCTCATGCATCAACTGCTATTATTGCTAAATTCTTTCCCAACGACAAAATGTTTGGATACGTGATTGGAAGTGAACTTGAAAGCCTCGACAAAGTGTTGAAAGCTCCCGCAAAACCTTTTACTGCAATTATGGGCGGTGCAAAAGTTTCTTCAAAAATCACCATTATCGAAAATATGCTCGACAAAGTTGACAACCTAATTATTGGTGGTGGCATGACGTTTACTTTTGTGAAAGCTCAAGGAGGTAAAATTGGGAATTCAATTTGTGAAGATGAATATCTTGAAACTGCTTTAAATATCATAAAATTAGCCAAAGAAAAAGGTGTACAATTGGTTATGGCTACCGACGTTTTGGCCGCCGACAACTTTTCAAATGATGCGAATACTCAAATCGTTCCTGCCAATGAAATTCCTGATGGTTGGGAAGGTTTAGATGCAGGCCCTGAAAGCATTGAAATCTTTAAGAAAGTGATCGAAGAGTCTGGAACTATTCTTTGGAATGGACCTGTTGGAGTTTTCGAATTTGAAACTTTTGAAAAAGGATCGAGAGCAATTGCCGATGCTATTGGTACTGCAACTGCAAAAGGTGCTTTCTCGTTAATTGGTGGTGGTGATTCTGTTGCATGCATCAACAAATTTAATAAAGCCGAAGAAGTATCTTACATTTCAACTGCCGGTGGTGCACTACTTGAATATCTTGAAGGAAAAGAGCTTCCTGGAGTTGCTGCTGTTCGTGAACAATAGATCTTAATAACACACGCTATACAAACCCGGAGTTTTAACTTCGGGTTTTTTGTTGCCCTTCTTTAAGCGCTCTTGTCGTTTATAATATTTCCATCAGTATTGGACTCGAAGCTGAATTATTGCTCTTTCGATCAAAAGCCAAACAAACAAGCTAATTTTTTCTATTTTTCGAATACCTGTAATGCAGAAAAAGTTTCGAAATGGCTTGTTGAAATTTACCATTGAATCAATCATCGCAGTTCTATTCTTGCTAATTAACTAAAGACGAATGCACTATTTGCTAAGATTGAGACCAATAGAACGAATTGTATACTATACTTCGTTTAGCAGTTACAAATTTGTGCGCAGGTTTAAAGGCAATAAAATAATTATTGAATAAGCCACCATTGCTCATTTGGAATATCGTTTAAGGTAAATGTTTGTCCAATTTGAGGTGTGACTACTGCTAAGTTTTCAGCCTTAGCTTTTGCTGTAAATCGAGTTGGCGGTTCGTACCATGCATGAATACTAAGTTTGTATTTCCCCCAATGAATTGGCATTGCTACCTTACTTTTAACGTCGATAGCAGCCTGAACAGATTCTTCCGGCATCATGTGTATAAAGGGCCAGTATTGGCTGTATTGTCCGCATTCTACAAAAGAAAAGTCAAAGGGACCTAATTTCTCACCAATCTTTTCAAAGCCATCGAAATATCCTGAATCACCTGAAAAATAGAAATTGTTTTTTTCTGATTTAATGGCCCAACCGCACCAAAGAGTTTTAAACCTGTCGGAGATCATTCTTCCTGTAAAATGCCTACCTGGAGTTGCTGTAAATTCAACACCAGAAATAGTAGCTTTTTCCCACCAATCATACTCTTCAATTTTAGTTGGATTTACGCCCCAATGCTCTAAATGTGATCCAACACCAAGAGGCATTATAAATCGATCGGCTTTATCTTTTAAATAGCGAATAGAGCCATAATCAAGGTGATCGTAATGATCGTGTGAAAGTAATACGATATCGATTTTAGGCAAATCGCTAAATTTATAAGTACAGGAATAAGCAAATTTTTGTGGTCCAATAAACTGAAACATCGAAGCTCGTTTGCTAAAAACAGGATCAGTAATAATGGTTAATCCGTTAATTTTTATAAGCATGGTAGAATGTCCTAACCAAGTGATTAAAGTTTCGTTGGAATCAGACTGATTATAACGAGCAGTATCAATTGCAATGGTTTTTAAGGGAGCAGTTGGATTGCGATCAACTCCTTTCTTCATCATTTGTTTTATACCTTCTATTGGAGGCCTATCCATGTTCGTTTCATCCTTGTTCCGAAAAACTTCCTGTTGGTAATTTTCAGAATTCATAATTCGCTCTAAACGTTCACCTTTAGGTTTTCGCCCTTTTTGAATCGATAATGTTACAAGGGTATAAATCAGAAAAGAAACTACTACAATTAATATGCTTATTAAAATCATTCTTTTTATCATTGAATTTTGCTTATTCCTATACAATTAAGTCGAACTAGTTTAAGGAGACTTGCTCTACCTTTTCAACCTTTTTTTGGCTTCCAAATATATTCAAAACGGTTAACAACACACGATCTAAAATACGATCGGTAAATATTTTTCTGGCCAGTAAAAATGTTCTTGCACCTTTCCCGCAGACATACCTTCCACGAGGTTTTTTTACTTGAACAGAACGAACAATGGTTCGAGCTGCTCTTTCGGCATCGGATGCAAAATATTTAAACATGAAATTAGTATGCGTATTTGCCAGTTTAGTTGCCAATGCTTGGTACGGACCCAGAAACGAAAATTTCTTCAAATTATCATGAGCCACAGCATCCCATTCGGTTCTTATAAAACCAGGCTGTACTATAACCACAGCAATACCGAATTGTTTAAGTTCCAATCGCATGCAATCACTTAATCCTTCTAAAGCAAATTTAGTAGAATGATACCACGCACTTAGTGGCTCATAAATACGTGCTCCTACCGATGAAATATTAACAATTCGTCCTTCATTTCTGCTGCGCATATGAGGTATAACCAATTGCGACAAACGTGCTGAGCCAAAAACATTCACTTCAAACTGCCGGCGAGCTTCATCCATATCAACTTCCTCAACAGCACCCAACGAACCGTATCCTGCAGTGTTTATTAATACATCGATGTATCCATTTTCATGAATAATTTGCTTGATTCCTTTTTCCATGGATTCGTTGTTGGTAACATCCATTTCCAGAATCTTACCTCCCATCGCAACAAGTTCTTTCATCTTTTCAACCCTGCGAGCTGCGGCATAAACAGCATGTCCATTCTCAATTAAATACTTGGCAGTTGCCAATCCAATTCCGGCCGAAGCTCCAGTAATTAATACTACTTTCTTTTTGTACATAAGGTTTTATTTGGTTAAAATCGTTAACAGTTTATTCCAAAAACGCCCAAACGGTTACCTTCTTATGCTAAAAATTTAAAAATGATTAAATGGGGAATATTTTTTTTGCGTGTGTTGGGCCTCAACTTCAGTCCAAATTTTTTGGGGATTCCGATACTGCTCCATAAGCTTGTAAGCATTGTCAATCAGCGTATCAATATCATTTCTGTAGCGGTAGAAAAGAGCTAAAAAATGCTTGTATTCAATGCCTGTTTGTTTGGCTAAATCAAACTTTTCGTCACACTCATTTTGAATGATTCTAAAGTTCTCGCCGTTCATTGAAGCATTGGTGTGCTT
>JAQIBQ010000255.1 GCA_027859005.1 Prolixibacteraceae bacterium
TCACATGATGTTCACAACAAATCAAGAGCTAAAGAAGTAGGTGCCGATTTTATTAATAAAAATTCTGATAGTTTATCGAAAGATATTAAAGACTTTATATTTAGAAGACTTGGATTTGGAAACTTTGAGTTTTTAATGGCCGATGGACGTAAGGTTGCAGAAGCACATTCCTTACACGAATTTCAGGAATTAATGAAGAAAGTGCCCATCGAATCAATCCTTTATCATGCTAATGAAAACGCATTTTCTAAGTGGTTGTTAGCCCGAGGTGAAATAAATATGGCTGAGCAAATTATGGTGAAACAAACCAATGAATTTGATCAGCAAAAAGACGTACGCGAATTTATTTTAGGTGTTTTCAATAATGTGAAAATGCAGCAATTAAGAGGTCGTATTGTTAATTTTGATCCAAGTTTAGTTAAAGGCAATCGATACATAATGCGTTTAAGTAAAGGATCTCTTGGTGGTAAAGGGAGAGGAATGGCTTTCATTTCTAATTTTATCGAGAATATTGAATTCAAGAAAATTATACCCAATATAAATATTCGTATTCCTACAACGGCTATTATTGGCGCATTAGAATTTGAGTCTTTTATTGAGGCCAACGATTTGTATAATAAGATTATAGTTCAACATAATTATGAAAATATTAATGATCTTTTTTTAAATGGCAAAATGAATGAGGCCATGAATGAACGCTTGTTTTTGTTTCTGGTTAACATGAAAAAACCATTAGCAGTTCGTTCTTCTGGATTATTTGAAGATTCATTGCTTCAACCTTTTGCAGGTGTTTATAGCACTTTCCTTCTGCCCAATAATCATCCCGACATAAATGTGCGTTTTGAGCAATTGCGTAATGCCATTAAATTGGTTTATGCATCTACATTTGCACTTACGGCCCGTTCGTATTTTCAAGCAGTTAACTATAAGGTTGAAGAAGAAAAAATGGCAGTCTTAATACAAGAGGTTGTTGGACATGAATTTAATGGTAAGTTTTACCCTCACATAAGTGGCGTAGCCCAATCCTTTAATTATTATCCAATTTCTTACATGAGTCCTACCGATGGCTTTTCAGTTGCAGGTATTGGTCTTGGAATGTATGTGGTTGGAGGTGAAAAATCGTTCCGTTTTTGTCCCAGGTATCCAAAAATAAACCCAAATTCTATAAGTGATCAAATTCGTGATTCTCAAACCGAATTTTATGCGATTGATATGGAGAATAAGGAATTTGATTTATTGAGAGATGGGGAAATGGCTACCATTAAAAAATACTCTGTAAAAGAAGCTGAAAAAGATGGTACACTTGACTTTTGCGTATCGACCTATGATAATGAAAATGATATATTGGAGCCAGGAATTGTTAATAGAGGGCCGCGTGTAGTTGACTTTGCCAATGTATTAAAATACGACTATTTGCCTTTGGCCGATTCCTTGCATTTGTTGTTAACTATTTTCAAAGAAGCAATGGGTGCTCCCGTTGAATTGGAATATGCTGTTGACCTGGATAAGAATAATGAACACAACCAGCCAACCTTATACTTGTTGCAAATAAAACCGCTTATTAGAAAAGAAGATTTAATTGACGTTAAAATCGAAGAGGTTGATAAATTAAAGGCGCTGATGTATGCATCAAATGGAATGGGTAATGGAAAAATTGAAAACATTCGAGATATTCTTTATGTAGATATAGCAGCTTTTGACAGAATGCGAACGCATGAAATGGCTGAACAACTTGGCGAATTGAATGATAAGTTAACTGCTGATGGAAAAAAATACATACTAATTGGACCCGGAAGATGGGGCACACGTGATCCATTTATTGGAATACCAGTGGTATGGTCTCAAATATCGAATGCTAAAGTAATTATTGAGATGGGACTCGAAGATTTTCCGCTCGATGCTTCGCTAGGTTCTCATTTTTTCCACAATGTAACTTCAATGAATGTTGGGTATTTCTCTGTTCCATACAATTCAGAAAAGGCCTTCATTAATACCGACATGCTAAAAACATTAAGGGTTATTCAACGTACAAGTTTTATAAAACACCTTAGGTTTAACGAGCCCGTAACTGTATTAATGGACGGTCGTGATAGGGAAGTGTTAATTACTAAGTAACTAAATTAATAGATCGTTAGATTTTCAGATATAAGATATTAGACAAAACGCTTCGCGCTAGTAGTCCGAAACTTGT
>JAQIBQ010000086.1 GCA_027859005.1 Prolixibacteraceae bacterium
TGATCCATTTCTTATTGAGTAGAGTGAAGTATGACAATGAGTACCAGTCAGAATAGGGTTTCGAAGACTGTTGGGTTGGACAGAAAGTATACAGAAGCATAACACATTAATATTTTCCCTACAACTTTTCCATGTGATCCTATAATATTGCATTTAAATTTCATCAATTAACAACTTAACAGCTAGTTATGAAGTTTATCAATTTTCAATTATTTATACGAACCAATTATTAATTAAAATCGGTTTAGGCATTCTATTGGAACTTAATCTGAAATTCCTCTTTCCCTTCAATCTGACTAATTTCAAAATCTGAATCCAATACCAGTTTTACTTCTTCCTCCTTTGATTTTTCCAATAATACTTTTGAAATTTCTTTTTTGGCATCCTCTTCACATTCCGAATTAAACCGAAGTAGAACATAATCGGCATTCTCTTGATCAAATTGGAACAAAAAAGCAGTGTTGTTTACAAATACTAAATCGTCAAACTGATGTTCCATCTTGAAACCCGTTACTTCAATTAAATTGAGTAACCTCCCCATTGGTCTTAGTTTTACTTTCTTTTCCATCTTATTTTCCCTTTATTCGTCAGCGAATCCCGATAGTTATCTGGAGCTGGCAATTTCTAATGCAATTTTATTTTTTTGGGAAGTTGAAAACTTCCACTATTGACTATTGTCCAATGTCCAATGACAATTTACCACGAGTTTGTGAGCTAGTGCCCAGTGACTAGTACGATATAACTCATCTTAACTTGGTTTAAAACGGAATGATCTGCTTCGTCTCTGCACCTTAAAAGTAGCAAATTGTATGCTTCTTCAAATTCCTCGTCGGTAAATTCTAAGCCAAGCTCTTTTAAGTAGGCTCTCACTTCATCCGACGAATTTAGGCTCATTAGGTAATTTCTCAGTTTTTCTTCATTCTTGAAAATATCAACAAATGATATAGCATTTTGTATCGACATGGTATAAATGTTTTTGCAAATGTTTGCAGAAAGTTTTAGAAAGCAATCAAAAAGACACGAAACAAATCAATAACAAAACAATTAGTTTACATTGATGTTTGAGTGTGTTCTTTTGCTGTTGAATGCATACAATATATAAAAAGAGACAACAATTTCTTCAAGAAAGCCTCTTTCCTACCTAAAAGTAGGTTAGGTGAATGTTAAGTGCTGTAACATGCATGAAGCTAGTTGTATAATGTCTATTAACTTTTAAGTTTCTTCCATACAACTATCCTACATTAATGTAAGATAGTTCGTTCCTATAAAATTTTGGCATGCCTGCAGAAATATTTTAATAGTCTCATAGGTAGAGATATGTGTGGTTATTGTGTTGGAGAGCATGTTTTTTGGCACAGTCCTCGTAATGTCCGAAATCAAATTGAAAATAATTAACGACAGAATTTCAAAAAATTACAATTATGAGGAAAATCGCTATTTACGGAAAAGGTGGAATTGGTAAATCAACTACTACACAGAACACAGTTGCAGGTTTGGTTGAAATGGGAAAAAACGTAATCGTTGTTGGTTGTGACCCTAAGGCCGATTCAACTCGATTATTATTAGGTGGTTTAGCACAGAAAACAGTGTTAGATACACTTAGAGAAGAGGGTGAAGACATCGATTTGGACGACATCATTAAGCCAGGATACGGCGGTACTCGTTGTGTTGAATCAGGTGGTCCTGAGCCTGGTGTTGGATGTGCGGGTCGTGGTATCATAACTTCAATTAACCTTCTAGAGCAATTAGGTGCATGGGATGAAAAATATGAAACTGAATACACTTTTTACGATGTATTGGGTGATGTTGTATGTGGAGGTTTCGCTATGCCAATGCGTGATGGAAAAGCAGAGGAGATTTACATCGTTGTTTCAGGTGAGATGATGGCCATGTATGCAGCTAACAACATCTGTAAGGGAATTATGAAATATGCCCAAAGTGGTACTGTTCGTCTTGGAGGTTTGATCTGTAATTCACGTAATGTAGAAAATGAAAAAGAGATGATCGAAGAATTAGCTCGCCAGTTAGGAACCAAAATGATTCACTTTGTTCCTCGTGAGAACATGGTTCAACAAGCTGAGATTCACCGTAAAACAGTAATCGAGTTTGCTCCTGAGCACCCTCAGGCTGGAGAATACAGAACATTATCAAAGGCCATCGACGAAAACACAAATTTCGTTATTCCTACACCTATCGAAATGGAAGCTTTAGAAAAATTGTTAATTGATTTTGGTATTGCAAACTAAAAACAGAGCGCTAGACTCTTAGATGTGAGTATTGAGATTATTATATGGAACGAACTCGCACTATAGGTGGATTTTAATGAAGTAAAATATTGAAAAAGTAATTATCAATTAACCAAGATTATTAGCAAAGAAATAGGTCTCATATCTTAAATCTAATAATCTAAAATCTTAAAAGAATATGTTATTAATCAGAGCTATTATACGTCCCGAAAAGTCAAATAAAGTAATGAAAGCCCTTTTCGAATCAGGGTATGCTGCTGTAACTAAAATTTCTGTAGTAGGTAGAGGTAAACAGCGAGGAATCAAAATTGGTGATATCGTTTACGATGAGTTGTCTAAAGTGATGTTACTAATGGTAGTAAAAGACGAAGACAAAGACTTCTGTGTAAAAACGATTATCGAATCTGCACGTACTGAACCCAAAGGAGCTTTTGGTGATGGCAAAATATTCATTGCACCTGTTGAAGAAGCCTATACAATTAGTAAAGGTATAGCCGAATTATAGTTTTCAAATGAGTTCAAGTCAAACATCTATCAATACAAAATTATTGAATTAGTTTTTGACAAGAACAAAAAACATTCGAAGATCAAAAAGATGTTTAATCAAGTAGTTACTTCAATAAATCTAAACCTGATATTTTTTGATTTTAGGTTAGGATTTACGAAGCCGGCGAAAATTTTAAAAAGGAGTCCCGAGTGCTCGGGATGACTGAATTAAAATTCGCAGTCAATGAAGTAAATACAACATAAAATCAAAAAATTATGAAGACTGTAATGGCATTTCTAAGAATCAAAATGATGAACAAAACCAAAAAAGCTCTTTCAGCTGCTGGTATTACATCTATGACTGGATACGGTCATTGTCATGGTCGAGGCAGAGGTTATTGGGATGCAAAAGTAATGGAGGGTATCAAAAATAACGAACCCGAAGCACTTGCACTTATTGGAGGAGAGCCAAGGTTACGTCCACAAACTATGATCATGGTTACTGTACCTAAAGAAAAAGCAAAGTTGGTCGTTCAAACAATAATGGATACCAACAATGCAGGTAGCCATGGCGACGGTAAAATCTTTGTGCTTCCTGAATACGATGTGATACGTGTTCGTGATGAAGCATCTGGAGATAGCATTCTGGATTAGAGCTAAAACCCAGTGGGATTTTGATTCCTTATATCAATTGCCGTCTGCTTTAGCTGACGGAATTAAAGGAAACAAAAAATGGGCTTTAGCCCAATTAGAATAATTGATTTTCACAAATTACAAGAAATCAAAATGGATTTAAAAAAAATAGATAAAACAATTTTGCCCGATCCTTCGGAACTAAAAGCAGAAATTCTGAAAAAGTATCCTAGGAAGGTTGCAAAAAAAAGGGAAAAATCCATGGTCATTAACGACCCGGATGCCAAAACAGAAATTCAGGCAAACGTACGCACGGTTCCTGGAATTATTACTCAGCGAGGATGTACTTATGCTGGTTGTAAAGGGGTAATACTGGGGCCCACAAGGGATGTGGTGAACATTGTTCATGGTCCAATTGGTTGTAGTTTTTACGCATGGTTAACTCGTCGTAATCAAACTGATCCTGTTACCGAAGATGCACCTAACTTTATGACTTATTGTTTCTCAACCGACATGCAAGATTCAAACATTGTATTTGGTGGTGAAGCAAAACTCAGAAAAGCAATCAGGGAAGCTTACGAACTATTTAAGCCTTTTTCAATTGCCGTATTTTCAACCTGTCCCATTGGTTTAATTGGGGATGATGTTCATGCCGTAAGTCGTGAAATGAAAGAAGAGCTTGGTATTAATATTTTTGGATTTAGCTGTGAAGGATATCGTGGTGTTTCACAATCCGCTGGTCACCACATTGCCAACAATAAAATCTTTACCGATGTGGTGGGTATCAACGAAAAGAAAGAACGTGTTGGCGATTTTCAGATCAATATGATGGGGGAATACAACATTGGTGGCGATGCCTTTGTATTGGAAGAGTATTTTAAAGAAATGGGTGTTTCGCTTGTTGCGTCATTCAGTGGAAACTCAACAATTGAAAGTTACGAGTTTTCTCAAAACGCCGATTTGAACTTGGTAATGTGCCATCGTTCCATCAACTACATTGCTGAAATGATGGAGAGAAAATACGGTATTCCTTGGTTCAAAGTGAACTTTATTGGAGCTGGTGCTACCGCAAAATCGCTACGCAAACTAGCTGAATACTTTGGCGACAAGAAAATGATAGATGCTACCGATGCATTAATTGAACGCGAAATGGTTAAGGTAAAAGAAGTTGTTGATCGTGTTCGTCCTAAAGTTGAAGGAAAAACAGCCATGTTGTTTGTTGGTGGATCACGTGCTCACCATTATCAAGAACTATTCAACGAATTAGGAATGCGTGCAATTTCTGCAGGTTACGAATTTGGTCATCGCGACGATTATGAAGGTCGTGATGTTATTCCAACCATAAAAATAGACGCTGATTCTCGAAACATCGAAGAAATTACTGTTGTGAAAAATGAAGAAGAATTCAAACCTGAATTGCAAACTCGTAAAGAGAAACTTAAAAGTGGTGGATTTACTTTTGAGAACTACGACGGTATGATGCCCGAAATGGATAAAAACTCATTCGTTATCGATGATCCTTCGCACTACGAAACAGAAAAGATCATCGAAATGATGAAACCTGATATTTTCTGTGCAGGTATTAAAGAAAAGTATGTCGTTCAAAAAATGGGAGTCCCATTAAAGCAGCTACACAGTTACGATTATGGCGGCCCTTATGCCG
>JAQIBQ010000091.1 GCA_027859005.1 Prolixibacteraceae bacterium
TAGCACAATCCGATATTATTCCTCTGGCTTTTCTACCTATAAGTAGATCTGATTATTTTCAAATAATTGTTATCTAGCGCCTTGTTGGTTCGACAACAAATGGAATGATTAATGAGCAGGCAAACAGGCAAATATGTACTGAAGCTAACATGAATCTCATTGGATTTTAATAAGATATTCTGAAGTGCGAAACTTGAATAAAATAACATAAAACTTAGCTAGTACGGACAAGTTATCTGCGGATTTTAGATTGAGGACTCCGGTCATTAGTTCGGCTTTTCTTCTGTTTGTGAATATCATGCTTTTTTTTCGCTGTTTAAATTAATATAACAAATTCAAGTTTCGCAGTTGTATTAAAATACTAAACATGAGACACATACAGCACGTGCTTGTTTCGTACAATACTATTAATGTGAATGTTAAAAATTCCATTACTATTAATTGAAACTACATGCATTTTTAATAATAGCATAATATTTTGTTGTTTTCTTTATTTTTCGACCTATAGGCAGAACTGATTATTTTCAATTCATTGTTATTTAGCATCTTGTTGGTTCGATAACAAATGGAGTAATTAATAAACTGACAGACAACCAGATATACACTAAAGCAAACATGTATTTTATTGGATTTTAATAAGTTATTCCGAAGTGCGAAACTTGAATAACAAACAAAAAAAATACGGAGGTTTCGAAACCTCCGTATTATAACCTATTCGGTGTATATTATTGTGCTTTATTTTTCTGCTTTAGGCAGCCATTCTTTCACCAAGTCCTGGTTTTCTGCAATCCAAGATTTGGCAGCAGCATCTTTATTGTCGCTACCTTCTTTCATATGTGCTAATAGTTGTCCTATTTGTCCGTCGTTTAAATGAAAATTTGCAAAATAAGTAGCAGCAAATACATCATCTTTTTTAAAATCTTTACGAGCGTAGGTTTCAACATGTTCTGCAGCCCCATATATTCCTTTTGGATCGTCTAGGAATTTCAAGTCATAACGACCGAATTTCCAGTGTGGAGCCCAACCTGCGACTGCAATCCAACGTTCTTCTTTTATGGCTTTAGTAAGCATAGTAAGCATTGCAATACTCGAAGAATTCATCTGTTCTAAATTCAATTTGTATTCTTCTATAGCCAACTCTGTTTTAGCAGTAATACCTGCTCCTTTTTCAATGCCAATTAATTTGCCATCAAATTTATTTGCAACTCCATTCAACTCTTCAATAGAGTTAATTGTCACATAAGTAGGAACAACCAGGCCAATTCTGGCTTGATCCAGGTTGGTACCGAGGCTTTCGATATTGCTTTCGAATTTAGCTACTTTTTCTTTGTGAGTTATCGGTAACCATGCATCCATAAATACATCTACATCACCATTCGCCAATGAGGCAAAAACCAAGTCAACAGCAGCTGTTTTTGTTTCGACTGTATAGCCCTGATCTTGAAATATATGCTTTGTTACATAGGTCATAGCCACTCCTTCTGCCCAACCATCAACGTAAGCAATTGTAATTTCTTTCTTGTCTGCAGAATCACTTTTATTTGCACTATTACATGCACTTACCAGCACCACAAGTGCTATAAAAATTAAGCTTTTAAATTTCATAATTTAATTATTTTTTTCTAAATATTTTTTTCAACTTATCTATTCTTTCGTTATTGCCTTTCTGACCAAGAGCTTGGGTAATTCTATCAAGAATGATTGCCAGAATAACAACAGCAAATCCACTTTCGAATCCTAAACCAATATCCAGATTATTAATACCTTCCAGTACTTTCTCACCAAGACCTCCTGCTGCAATCATACCGGCAATAACAACCATTGATAAGGCCATCATGATGGTTTGGTTAACTCCTGCTAGGATGGTTTTTGTGGCTAATGGTAATTCTACTTTAGCTAGTATTTGCCTATTGGTTGCACCAAATGCACGTGCTGCTTCAACAACATCTTGTGGCACTTGTTGTATGCCTAAAGTTGTTAAACGAACGGCAGGAGGCATTGCGAATATTACTGTAGCAAAGGCACCCGGAAGTTTCCCGATACTAAAGAACAATACTGCCGGAATCAGATAAACAAAGGCAGGCATTGTTTGCATTAGGTCGAGTATTGGTCGTATTACTTTATTTGCACTTGGCTTTTTTGCTGCCCATATCCCAAGTGGAATGGCCTGAACCAAAGCAATCAGAGTAGACACAAAAATAAGTGCTAGTGTTTCAATCGTTTCAACCCAAAAACCAAGAAGGTAGATTAAGATCATTCCTAAAGCTGTAAATAACGCAACACCGCGACCTACTTTAAAATAAGCAATAATTGTAAAAATGACGATGATAATGTAAAACGGAATACTTAGTAATAACCATTCAAAACCCTCAATAGCCCCATTACCAACAACCTTTATGAAGTTAAATAAACCATCAAAATTATCGGTTAGCCAATTAACACCATTTTCGATGTATTTTCCTATGTCAATAACTTTCCTCATCTTATTGTTCTTTTGCTTGTTCTTTCAATTCAATAATTTCACTTTTATTAAAGCGAGTCGCCTCAATAATCAGAGATGTTTGAGATACTACACCCAGCAGCTTTCCATTTTCTTTATTAACAACTGCAATTGGTGATTTTGTGCCTGTAATAAGCGGTAGCATTTCTTCTACAGTATACTCTTCATATACGCTCGGACATTCGGTGGTGATGAAATCTTCGATTGTACTTTTATTTAGCTTTTCGGCCTCGAGTACGCGAGGCAACCAAATAAAACCCATGAACGTTCGGTGTTTGTCAATTACAGGAAGCGCATCTGCCGCTATCCCTCGCATTTTTCGGATTACTGAACCAGGCCCTTCTTTTTCAAGTTGAACCACTGTTGGTTTGGAAAACATAAGAGTTCCGGCAGTAATAATAGATTTCCGATCTACTTTCTCTACAAATGCCTCAACATATTTACTGGCCGGATTTCTAAGTATATCCTCTGCTGTTCCTATCTGCTCAATAATGCCATCTTTCATTATGGCAACCCGGTCGCCAAGCTTGATGGCCTCATCTAAATCGTGTGTAATAAACACAATGGTTTTATGCAATTTGCCTTGTAAGTCGAGCAGCTCATCTTGCATGTCCGATTTAATTAAGGGATCTAATGCCGAAAATGCTTCATCCATTAAAAGAACCTCTGGATTGTTGGCTAAAGCACGAGCTAAGCCAACACGCTGCTGCATTCCACCTGAAAGTTGTGACGGCTTTTGATGTTCAAAACCTTGTAATCCTACATTATCAAGAGCCTCTTGTGCCTTTTGTAATCGTTCGTTTTTAGCCTCACCTCGAATTTCAAGACCAAAAGCCGCATTTTCAAGAACGGTACGGTGAGGTAAAAGGCCAAATTTTTGAAACACCATACTCATTTCAGTACGGCGTGTATCCAGTAAGCGCTCGTTCGACTCTTTTGTAATGTTAATATTATTAACGATCACATCGCCAGCTGTTGGTTCAATTAATCTATTTAAACACCGTATGAGAGTAGATTTTCCACTACCTGAAAGCCCCATTATGACAAAGACTTCTCCTTTTTTAATTTGGAAACTAGCTTTGTTAACACCAACAGTACATTTGGTTTTTTCTAATATCTCAGCTTTACTTTTGCCCGCTTCGAGCATTTTTAAAGCATTCGATTTATTTTTTCCAAATATTAGGGTTAGGTCTTTTATTTCAATTTTGAAATCCTCAGTTGCCATAGATTTCATTTTTAATTTTTCTGAACGGTACTAAAAATAGTAGCCAATATTAATGTTTAACCTTGTTTCCCAAACCAAGTCATTCATAACTACAGGAGTTCCTTGCAGAATAGGATCGGAGTGAAAATATTTAGAATCGGCATCTGCACTATAGAGTTGTCCTTGGCCTAATCCAGTACCAAATGATGAGCTTAGCCATGGTTGATTTTTTCCCATAGCAAAATCTACATAGGTATAAATATTACCTGCAGTGATCAGAAAACCAGGGATTAAGTGTTGCATGTCGGTGAAATTATCATTCACTTTGTCAGTGTACGTATAATCAACGTATGCCTGAATACTGCTGATTGGACCAAATTCAACCGGTATGGTGTAAGCCAATCCTGCCACATACATTCTAGCCTCAGTTGCGACTTCATAAGTAGAGCCATATGCTCCCAATGAAACTGTTTCAACCGTATTGCCAGCATTATCTCTTGCAGCATAATTGTATTGAATAAATTCTCCTTTGAAATTGAAATTCCCAAAATTCGCTACTGTATGAGCGGCAAAAGCGGTAGATGTTTTAGAGTTGTTTAATACACTGTTGAAATTTTGTCCAAGTTGACCACTTAAACCGACTTCAATTTTATCTGTAAGATGATATGCTCCACGAATATTGAACTGGTTCAGTTCACGATTAGAAGAACCTGCAACTGGCACTAAATCGTAGGAATAACGTCCAGCTCCAGAATTACCGTAGGTAACTGATCCAAGAGCAGGTCCTTCAGGTTCTGATTGTCTATAATAAGCCACAGTTAAGTCAAGATTTTCTATACTTGAAATATCAAACTTAATTCCCATGTCGTAATCATCTTCTAAACCGACATAGTATCCACCCTGAAACCACCATGAATGTGAAGCATATTTTGTAATACCAAAAGGAACTTGTGATACACCAAGTTTCATATAAACATTATCAGTAAAACCGTAGCCTAGCCAGCCATGTTTCATGAAATGTGTCCCAAATGTGGGATAAAAGCGATACTCAAAATCTAAATCTACACCTTTGGTGCGTGCTTTTACATTTAGTCGCCATGTATCAATGGTCGCCTCTGGTTGTGTTTTACTATCGACCCAACTTTTAGTGTAAATATTAAAGCGAACAGCTCCGCCAAATTTTACAAAGTCCTCTTTTTCTTCTTGAGCATTTAGCACTACACATAATAGT
>JAQIBQ010000394.1 GCA_027859005.1 Prolixibacteraceae bacterium
ATTCAGAACTTAATCTTTTCTTCACCGAGTCTTTACTCATCATATAGTTTACAGAAATATGCTTGCCAACATCGCGAATAAAATCTAAGAATGAGAAATTCTTCATCCACTCGTAATTATTAACCATTTCAGCAGCATTTGGAGCATCAGAGTTGAAATCTAAAAACCTTTCCATTTGTGCTTTAAGGCCAGCTTCATTTTTAGCAAGAGTTTCCTCGTCCAACAAATTACGCTCAGCCGATTTCCCTGAAGGGTCACCAATCATTCCGGTGGCACCACCAACCAGCATTAAAGGTTTGTGACCTGCTATCTGAAAATGTTTAAGCATCATAATAGACACTAAATGTCCAATGTGAAGAGAATCGGCTGTAGGATCTACGCCAACATAAGCAGCAGTCATTTCTTTATCTAGTTGCTCTTCGGTGCCAGGCATCACATCGTGAATCATGCCTCTCCATTTCAAATCTTCAATAAAATTCATTCTTTCAAGTATAGATATCAATTTCAAAATGTTACAAATGCAACTTTAAATATAATTGCAAAGGCCGCCAAAAGTACTAAATTATATAACGTTGTTAAAATGAAAAAATTGATAATTGTTTTAAAGTACGTTTATTCGTAATATTATTTCATTCCTTCAAGCTATAAAAGGGTATAAATTGAGAACCAAAATCTTCGTATTAACTGAACAGAAACAGCCTGAATGGCAAAATATTGAAATGTAGAAATGTTTATTTCAACAGCAATCCACAACCCGCAATTGTTACAATATTATATTTAGGCAAGGTATTTAAATTGGAAAATATATTGAGCCTTTGTTTACTGAAGGTTTAACTAAAGATTAATGCTTATATTTTAGAGTTCTCCTCCTCATCGTCCGATTCAGGTTCTGATTTATCAAAAATATCCGAATCTTTAATCTCATCGGTTTTATCCTTAATATCGTCATAAAAACCTTGAATAAAAGGGAATGTATTTACTGCCATAACACGGAGCGGATCGTAAAACTTCGACTCTTGAATATGATCTTCAGGAACAATAGGCAACGATTCATCAATCTTATCGATAAGCACAACTATAATCCCAAGTATGAATGCAGTTTTAAATACGGAAAAAACAAGTCCTAAAATACGATTAGCTGGTCCCAAAGCAACTGACTTAAGGGCTTTCTCAACCGCTTTTCCAACTAAATGAACCAAAACAATTATTATTAAAAAAGTAATTATAAAGGCAATCACATCGATGTGTTGACTGGTAAAATCTAAGCGTTGAGTTAAGTATGTTTCTGTAGCTCCCGAAAATTTAATTGCTCCCCAAACACCACCAATTAAAGCAACTAAAGAAGCCACTTCGTATACAAATCCTTTTGTTGCACCTTTAACTGCAGCAATTACTAACACTATAATTATAATATAATCGATGTAGTTCATATTCTTTTTCTTACGTTATTTATACAAAAATAAAACCTAATACCGAACACAAGCGTTTTTAAGCACTTTTTTTTATTATTTTGCACTTGCAATGAAACGAGCATGAAACCAAATTTAGCTCCATGGCTATTATTGATTAAATGCAAGTTACGTCTTTCGCAAATGACCAGTTACTATTTTAATAAGATGAAATACAAACTAAAATGACCCGACTGTTTAACCAAAGCATTCAGAAAATATTCACCCTTAGGTATAAGAAATACGAGTATTTCAGTAAATTTCCTATAGAACAACAAGAGCAAGTACTAAAAGATCTTGTTCATGCTGCCCGTAAAACCGAGTGGGGAATATTATACGATTACACTACCATTCAAACGCCATCCGAATTTGATAAAAAGGTTCCTTTGACTGATTATGAAGTGCTCAAATCGTGGATTGAAAGAATGATTGCAGGCGAAAAGAATGTGTTATGGCCAGGTCAGGTAAAATGGTTTGCAAAATCGTCAGGGACCACCAACGATAAAAGCAAATTTATACCCGTAAGTGATGAGTCGTTAAACAAATGCCATTTCAAAGCATCCATTGATGTTTTTGCGCATTATATAAAAAGCAATCCCGATTCAAAATTCTTTCAAGGAAAGAACTTAACCATTGGCGGAAGTCATAAAGTTAGCAACCTCAACAAAAAAACACGTACAGGTGATTTGTCGGCGGTAATGCTACACAACCTTCCATTTTTGTCGAAGATTAAAAATACTCCTCCCTCTGAAATTTCTTTAATTCCAGACTTTGAAGAAAAGATTGAGAAAATTATCCAATCAACAATAAATGAAAACATAACCAGTTTCTCGGGTGTACCATCTTGGTTTTTGGTACTCATAAAAAGAGTTCTTGAATTTACAGGAAAAGACAACCTGCTTGAAGTATGGCCAAATCTTGAAGTTTTTGTTCACGGAGGAATAGACTTTGAGCCTTATCGCGAACAGTATGAGAAACTCATCCCGAATCCGAACATGCGTTATATTAATACGTACAACGCATCAGAAGGATTCTTCGGCTTACAAAACGATTCAGAAAAAGACGACTTGCTTTTAATGCTCGACAATGGAATATATTATGAATTTATTCCAATGGAAGATTTTTTAAAGGATGACAAAAAAGCCATTCCTCTCAGTCAAGTTGAAACTGGAATTAACTACGCACTGGTAATTTCAACCAATGGAGGATTATGGCGATACATAATTGGCGATACCATTAAATTCACTTCAACTTACCCTTACAAATTTAAAATTACCGGGCGCACCAAACATTTTATCAATGCTTTTGGTGAAGAATTAATCATCGATAATGCAATTAAAGGTTTAAAAAAGGCGTGTAAGGATACCAGTGCCATTGTAAGTGAATATACCGCAGGTCCTCATTTTATGGATACAGAACACCAAGGCTTTCACCAATGGATTATTGAATTTGAAAGATCGCCTGATAACCTTGATCGCTTTGCTGAAATATTAGACAAAGAACTGCAGGAATTAAACTCAGATTACGAAGCCAAACGATTTAAAGATATCTCAATTGTTCAACTTCAGATTAAAGAGGCACCTAAAGGAACCTTCTACAAATGGATGAAACAAAGGGGTAAAATTGGAGGTCAAAACAAAATACCTCGCTTGGCAAATAATCGAGAGTACCTCGATTCACTTTTAAAAATTTTACCATCGGTATAAAAAGCCTACTATAAAAGGTTTTTGTTACTTGTTAAAAACTCTATGCGATTTAATACAAACAAAAACAACTTAAAATATGTTGATTTGTTACTTTAGTGCTCACAAAAAACAAAAAATATATCAAACATGCACATTGCAATTGCCGGGAATATAGGAGCGGGTAAAACCACACTAACCACATTACTTTCAAAGCACTACGGATGGGTCCCAAACTACGAAACCGTTGACGACAACCCTTATTTGAACGACTTTTACAACGACATGCAACGCTGGTCGTTTAACCTACAAATATTCTTCTTAAACAGTAGATTCAATCAGGTAGTAGATATCCGAAAATCGGGCGATACCGTTATTCAAGACCGAACCATTTATGAAGATGCAGAAATTTTTGCTCCCAACCTTCACGACATGGGCCTTATGTCTACCCGCGACTTTGAAAACTACCGTTCACTTTTTACATTAATGGTTCAACTAATTCAACCACCCGATCTACTAATTTACCTCAAAGCATCGGTGCCTACTTTGGTTAATCAAATACAAGCTCGTGGCCGTGAATACGAAGAATCAATCCGACTCGATTACCTTAAAATGCTGAACGAACGTTACGAGCTCTGGGCTAGCAAATACACTGCCAGCAAATTGCTTATTATAAATGTAAACGATTTGAACTTCCACAACAATGCCGAAGATTTAAGTAAAATTATCGACCGCATTGATGCCGAATTACACGGTTTATTCTAGAACACACATCTATTTCATATAAATAAATCCTGTCGGCTAAAAATGGCAGGATTTTTTTGTTCAACAGGCATAACAAAATCAACAAAGAAAATAAGAATGAAACGAAAGTTAGAACAGTTTGAACGACTAATAAATATTATGGACGAACTGAGGGAGAAATGCCCTTGGGACAGAAAACAAACCCTCGAAAGCCTCCGCCATTTAACCATTGAAGAAACCTACGAATTGGGGGAAGCAATTCTAAACAACGACCTTCCTGAACTTCAAAAAGAGTTGGGTGATATTTTGCTTCACATTGTTTTTTACGCCAAAATAGCCGACGAAAAAAAAGCATTCGACATTGCCGACGTAATTGATTCGTTGTGTGAAAAACTAATATTCCGTCATCCACATATTTTTGGCGATGAAGAGGTAGGCGACGATGCACAAAAAGTCTTAGAGAACTGGGAAGCTTTAAAATTGAAAGAAAAAGGAAGAGTCGAAAAACGAGTGTTAGGCGGCGTTCCTCAATCTTTACCAGCAATGGTAAAAGCACACCGCATTCAAGATAAAATGCGTGGAGTTGGTTTCGATTGGGAAAAGAAAGAACAGGTTTGGGAAAAGGTAAAAGAAGAGTTTGCAGAAATAGAAACATAAATTAAAGCCGGAACTAAAGGGGAAATAGAAAAATAAAT
>JAQIBQ010000412.1 GCA_027859005.1 Prolixibacteraceae bacterium
CCCCAAGATATTGGGGTATCCCAATAAACGAAAAAACAAGCAACGTTACGTAAAGTTATCGACAAGATGCACTCCTAAAAAATTTTGGAATACTGTCGTTTTGAACCAAATCAGCAGCAGTTAAATTTTATCCGGAATTGTAGACTGAAAATGACAATCTAAGGTTTATGGTCATTGTTTTTCGCGAGCCATATAGCCACTAGTCTACAATTTTTCAGCTTCGGCTATCTTTTCACCATTTTATCGATTGAGGCACTCAAATCCACTCGTAACATACTTGTATTATATTGATTCTTGATTTTACCATCAAAAAAGTACTGAAATTTTGCATGTTTCCTCCACCAGGTGGGATTAAATAATCAAGAGATTTCTCGTGAGCAACACAATATGGTACAAAAAGCAGCATATTTTGCCGTAAATATCATCATGGAATTTTATAAAACATACGATAACTGTATTAAAATTAAGGAAAATTCTTTGATGTGATTGTTTTTTAAGAAAAAGTGGAGTATATGGAAAAGCAGTGAAATTATGTCAAAATGCAGACTCTATTGAGTAAATAAGTTAGGCAAATAATAGGAAAGAAAGAAATATATAGGAAATCATGGATTATCTTTTCGAAATTACAAAAATATTAGTTGAATGGAGTAATGCCAACACCGGTTTTCTTATGGCATTGCTTACAGCAGTATATGTTATTGCAACAATTTTGATAGTTTATGAGTCCCGTAGAAATAATCGCCTTATGCTTATGATCGAAAAAGATCGAACTCGTCCGCATGTTGTTTTCTGGGTCGAATCTGAGATGCGAACTCATGGTAAGTATTTTAATGCGATCGATTACATTGGAAAAATTCGAAATGAAGGCGCATCAACCGCACACGATATTCGAATCACGACAATCCCTAAGTTAAGAGCTAGGCAGGGAATAGACAAAGAGGGCGAGAATGCTTATTACACGCCTACTTTTCTTGAAGAAATAACTTCTATTTTGGTTCCAAATCAAACCATTATTGAAAATATAGGGCCTACAAAATTTTTGCTTGAGGATAATGACGATGAATCACTCAAATTTAAAATACAGATTGAGTTCAGTGATGTAGGTGGAGAGAAATACTCAACAGAGTATGATATAGACTTATCTAAAAATAGAAACTGTTTTTATACAGAAGACTCCTACGCTAAGGCCTACTTTAATCTCGTTGAAAAAGCTACAGATGCTGCGAAATCTTTAGAGAGGATAAACAGATCATTAAATCAACCTGATAGAAGCAACATGTATATCAGGGAAGATTTAGAATTAAATGACCAACAGGTCGAGTTGATAAGAAAAATTGCGGAAGCAGAACAACAGTCCGAAAGAAAAGGGGCGATTTGGATTCTTCGAGAAATGATTGGAAAAACTATCATATCTCGAACTGTTGATAAATTTGAAATTGAAGTTGAAACTCACGATATCCAAACATTGTGTCGCTCTGGATATTTGAGAGGGCATTACAGTGATGGGACCTTGTGGTTTTATGTGGCTCCTTCAGCAAAAAATGCCTAACAAGCGCATGCACACGGATAAAATAAAAGCTGCGGCGCTACGCTCTGCATCTTTATTTTTCCGGTGATGCGCATTATGTGTTTTTGTCCTCCCGAACATGGCAAACAAAGGGAATAAGGTGTGGGCATAGAAGTAAACTAAAGAAGGATTAACAAAAAATGGTTGATGAAATCACAAAGCAAATCCTCTTAATATTCGAAGCCCACAGGGCGGAACGTACCTCGTTTATCGATAAAACTTTTCAAAAAGCTCTGAATGACCTCAATCGAAGGAATATGTTATTTTCGAGTATCGCTGCTGAAAAATTTGCCGGTTTATTCTCTGATGAGCTTAGTTGGAGAGTTGATAATGCATGGAGTTTAATTAAAAAGTACTTTAACAAAAACGACTTACAGTTTAAATCATCCGACCTTGAAATAATTTATGCTGAAATTGATAATTGTATTCAGAATGAAAGTGATGATTTAAGTAATCATGCCAAACGTTTATTACAGAACAGAAAGGATATGGATTACCAAAGCAAGATTGATCATGCTTTAAATATTAATAGAAACAATTTGAATTCAAAACTCAATGGGGAACTGAACTTATTTAAACAATTAAAATCAACGCAGAATAATTGCATTGGCAACAATACGGTATTTATAAGTTATTCTCATATTGACTCTGAAGTTGCAGATGATATCGCTGCTATTTTGGAAGAATTTGAAATTACATTCTTTAGAGATGTTAAAGACATTGAGTGGGGACAACCCATCAGCTTAAAAGTTAAAGAGGGGCTTAATGACTCTTTAGCAATTTTGGTCATTGTTTCACCAGCAAGCCTTAAATCACATTGGGTTCCCTATGAAATTGGCTATGCTACTGCCAAAGAGAAAAGAATATTGCCTTATCTAACACACCCTTCTTTAGAAGTCCCTTCCTACATTAAGGACTTAAATTACAAAGCTGATCTTTCCAAGGTAAAAGATTTTTTTTCTAAGTATTCTTTTCCCAAAGTCACAAATGGAAATGTTAAAGGAACTTCGGAAGAAATTTATTTTGATAAGTTTACAAAAATCATGCCGGATCTTTTAATCGAGATGAAGAAAGATATTGAGGGTGACGGTTCTAAAGTTGTAAGAGAATTTGTTGTGCTGCCAAATGATCGGGTACTTTTTAATAGCTCCAAAAGAAGATTTACATATTTTGAAAATGAGCATTCAGAATTACAGAACAAAATTGATTTGTTAGAAGAGGCAAAGCTCATAAGCCTTGTGTCTACATCAAACACACCAATCTATAGATTCTCTGATTATTTTGTAAACCTTCTCTGTCAATCAGAGTTGAACACATAACCATTCGCCGCACCAGACCGCTTACAGCGTCTGGTGAGCGAAGCCGTTATGTGCTTTGAATAAGGAATCAAAAGTGAAAATTTGGCGTTACCTCCAATACTCGAAATTCGTTTCAATGCTTAAAAGC